>NZ_JACJTV010000003.1:300000-402212 GCF_014698845.1 Coleofasciculus sp. FACHB-1120
GCAGGAACGCACTCGCGGGATTCCCACTGATGTAACTTTAAAAATTGGTCTTGACCCCTCTTTAGGTGATGACACCGCCCAGGCGAAACAAGCTTTACAATCAATCAAGCGGATTGAAGCTCTACCTTTACAACAGCAAGAGCTGCAATACATCTTTGGAAGGATGAAGAGTAACGGCAGTTTAGGTTTATTTTCTCCAGCGATGGAGCCGATTTCTGGCTCCTTTGGTGCTGCCGGTGAAACCGTAGCCGATGCGGTCAGTCGCCTGCAAGCCAAACTGAAATCATTACTAGCAGCCAGGATTGTCAAACTCACTCTAAATACCAATTCATCGCGCCTAAACGTCAATGCTTCGATGAATCGAGCCGGTCAAAATGAAATTTTGGCTAGTGCTTTCACCGTTCGCGGTAGCGATCGCGGTATCGGTCAAGGAAGTTCTTCCAATAATTCTTCGGGGAATCTTCCCTCAGATTCTCGCAAATTACCAATCGGAACGTCAGTGCAGTTCCAGATTACTAATAACGAGCCACGCGATCTCTATTTCAGCGTCCTAGTCATTGACCCAGATGGAGAAATATCAGCGATCTTTCCGAATCAATGGACAGCAACCGATGATGTTACGCAGGTGAGGGCGGGGCAGACATTACAAATTCCTGGGACTGACGATCAATTTAACCTCGTCACCCAAGAACCCAAAGGAGTCGCAGAAGTCCTGATTGTCGCCAGTAGCACACCCCTACGAAAAGCCCTGCAAGCCCTGCGAAACCTAGCACCTTCGGATAAAAGAGGTCCCGTATCTCTTTCGGAGCCAACTCAAGTGATCGGCGATTTACTCGATGACCTCACAGAAGGCACGCGCGGCACCTCTGGAACCTCGTCACAAGGCATAAGCAACGTGGATACTACTCAGATGGCGGCGATGTCGATTACCTTTGAAGTTATTTGACCGTTCTGGAGAGAACACAAGGCAGTATCTTGAGAACCGAATCCACTTGGGCATGGGGGTTGAGTGTTTCAGTTTGAAAGATACTGCTAAAGATGGAAATCTGCTGTTTGAGCTAGCCCCGTAGCAGAGACCGTGATACCTTTAAAAATAATGTAAATATATTGCAATAATTAGGAGGGACTCAAAACGTCTCGCCTCGATACTGCTGTAGAAAACTCAACATCCCTAAAGGTTGAGTGCAAAGATTACAGTAATTTAGGATACAATTCTCTAATGAGAATCGCCCATCAGTATCGATTGCGCCCAACTCAGCAGCAGTTAGTTAGAATGAAGGAGTGGATAGGAGCGCTCAGATGGCAGTACAATTATAGGTTGGCTGAACGCTTTAACTGGTGGGAGCAAAAAGATTGCAACACCAACTGCTATTGCCAAAGCAGTTGTTTAATCGCATCAATTAAAGACAAGCCAGATTCTTGCAGCCAAAAGCGCAAATTTAAAAAAACAAACCCTTTATTTCCATCCGATAAAAGACTTTTTTTTGAGATATTACAAAACTGCATTGAGCAGCTGGCAATCCCTCGATACAATAGGAAAGCCCAGAAGCGGATTGAGCGGTTACAGCGTCAGTTGTCTCGCCAGAAACAGGGCAGTAAGTGTCGAGTTAAAGCTGTCCAGCAGATTAAATTGTCACCGTTAAATGTTGCAAACCAGCGTCAAAATTTTTACCAACAAGTTGCCAACTGGCTATTGAAGCAATTAATGGTGGTTGCCGATTGGGATTTGATCAACAAAAAACTCGCCGGGAGCAAATTGGCAAAGTTTGTTACAAGTGCTAGATGGCAACAATCCTTGTCTGTTTTGGCGCTCATCGGTGCTGGGAAGAAGCGCTATTTGGCGTTTAAATGCTTGATCGCAGGAAGGCATTTCTATGGGCTGATGCATCCATCTGACACGATTCCAGAAAATTCTATCTGTGAGGCGGAATTTTCCAAAACGCAGGTTGATAGATGGCTTTCCTATTCTGATGGCAGATTAGCTCTTAATCGAGATGAAAACGTTCTCAGGAAAATGAAGGAAAAGGTGGCGGTTATCCCATTAGGCTGTCGGATTAAGGTAGACCGAAAAACTCTCGCTAAAACGAGAACTCTCCAAATAAGCCGTAAGGTTGATTGGGAGAATCGGTCACTGAAGATCGGGTTTACTGCGGGCAGGCCAATTGGGCATCTGCTGTGCGAACAGATCAATCGGGCATCCGCTCTGCGATCGCAATTTTTGTTTAAAGAGATTTAAGTCTGGAGGTATTTTTCCATGTCTATCCGTTTGTATGTAGGCAACTTGCCCAAAGAAGAAGTAGACCGTCAAGAGTTACAAGCCCTGTTTGGGGACATGAGCGATTCTGTTTCCACCAAGGTAATTAAAGACCGGAAAACCGGCAAATGTCGGGGTTTTGCTTTTGTAACTGTGAAGACAGATGAACTAGCTGATGAAATTATTGAAAAGTTCAACGGTCAGATGTTCCAAGAAAGCCCTTTGAAAATAGAAAAGGCATTGCCAAGAGCGAAGGGTGAAGGGGAAGAAGAACCTCGTCCAGCCGCTCCAGCTCCGATCAAGGAAAGCGACAAAGCTGCCGGTGGCGGTGGCGGTAGCGCTCCTGCTCCTACTGGCGGCGGTGGCCGTCGTGGTGGCAGCAACAAGAAGTCACGGCGCTCTGAAGGGTCAACATCGAATGAATCAGATACCTTTCAACCAGATCCTCGCTGGGCGGGCGAATTGGCGAAGCTGAAGGAACTGTTGGCTGCTCAAAGCAATTAGTCATTAGTCATTAGTTATTAGTCAAGGACGCAAGACTAGCGACTAAAGACTAACGACTAACAGCTAATTACTTAGAGGGACTTGCAACCAGTCTTGCAGGTAGCTGCGTAGCTGCCTAGCAAATTCTGGTCGCTGCTGAAATCGTTCGGTGCGAACGGGCTTGCGATCTTGATCGAGAGTCCAGCCATAATCACTGCTTAGACGCAATTTGCCTTGCCAGTCTGCTACTGAGACAATCAGCTGACTTGCAGGGCTGTTGTCTAGCTCTAGAACCCGAAATACGTAGTTAAACGTATTCTGGGTGGCTGCGGCGACCGTAGAAGGCTGACCGTATTTGAGGTTGAGGCGCGATCGCACTTGTTCTATTAAGCCCGGTTGCTCTACTTCCTCCAAAGTTTTTACGGCTAAGGTTAGTGCAAAATAAAATTCTTCGACTGGAATAAATTCAAGCTGCATAGATTAGAAGTCAGTTGTACCAGGAAAGCATCTTACAGCATCTGGTTTTAACAGGTGCAGGGATCTGTGTAAGACAAAATCCTCAACGAGGACTTCCGAAAATCGAGCCGTTGCTGCTGCAAAGTTACCTGTGGCATTGCCAAGCCAAATCCCTGACCGTAATCAACCCCTATCTCGCAGCAGAACTCAATATCTTCCATTTCTTCAAGTCCCTCAGCAACGACTCGAATACCCAAGTTATGAGCAGAATTTACTAAACTTTTGAGCATCACCTGCTTGAGAGAATGCTGACTGCAACCATGTACTAACCGACGATCTATCTTGATCAGATCGGGACAAAACTCCATGAAGTAGTTATCTGGCGAAACACAGGCGCACAAATCATCCACAGCAATCCCAAACCCCATTTCTCGCAGGCGGTTGATGGTTTTCAAGAGTTTTGGGCAACTTACCAGCGCTTCTACTTCAGTTAATTCAAATACAATTTGTTCGGGCTGTAATCCTAGATCGAGAATTAGCTGGATGTTCTGCTCTAGAGATGCAGGATCTTTACTAATTACATTCGGTAATATATTGATAAAAAAGGTTTGATGACTCTTGGTAGCCGCAATTGATTGTAAACAGATTGTCCGAGCCAGTTCATCAAACTCGTAAGCTAATTTCGTTGAAAGAGCTGCTTCAATCAACTGATATCCGCTGAAGTTCCCTTCCCGATCATCTTTGGCGCGTGCCAAACATTCATAAGCGATTATTTCCCCGGATGATAAATTAAAAATAGGCTGATAGTGAAAAAATATTTGCTGCTTCGCTAAAATCTGAAAAAACCAAGCATATTTAACCGCCTGGGTAATCGTGCTAATCGGTTGCGCTTTTAAAAAATCTCCTAGTAAATTTTGATAATCGCGTGGCGATATTTCAATGGAAGATTCTCTCTGCTCAGTTCGCGTCAGGAAAAAGCGTGAGGAAGCTTGACTGGTTTCGGAGAGGACTTGGCTGATCTTGAGAAAAATATTAACTAATTCATGATTATTTACGGTTTGATAGAGAAGCTGAGGCATGGCAGGAAGCTCCTGAAACCCAATGCTGGATAGACAGCAGCTAGTTTCTTTGTCATCTGGTTGGATAACCAGATTAAGCGGATGAATCTGTGACATTACAGCAGAGACTACCAATTTTCTTCTAACGAATAAAGATATATCAACTCAGGGAATACCTTGTATCGATTGAAACTGTCTTCTATCTGAGGGTGTAATAGGTATTCCCAACGGTACTATAAGTTAGTTTTCTAAAAATGGGAAGCTCGTAGCAAACATTATTCGGTTCTAGGCTGCTGTCAAGAAGGTATGAGACGTTTTAGGCAATAACTTTGTCTTATCCATATCCAGGAACTTGTAGGCATCTTGAACCCGGCGCTTGGAACCACACAGCAAGCATACAAACAAAACATGCCGTGAGTAAGTTGCACAACCCTTGATTTTCGGTGATTCTGTGCTTTTCTGACTAGGAATACCGATCGCCACAGAATTTCATTCTGTGGGTTTGAGGGAAGAGGTGAGTATAAGTATGGGCAAGAGTTGCGTCAGTGCGCTTACAGGCTTCGATCTTACAGAAGCCGGTAGTATCTTAATCTTGAAAGTAAAGTCTTGCAAGTAAAGACGTCTGTTGTGGCTAGATGGACGCTTCTTTCGCCGCTGCTGGTGAAGGGAATTACTGGTGGCGCGGCATTCGTTGAGTGACAGGAGAACAGAGGACGCGATCGCATCCTTACTCGGATTATGTAGTTAACATTACAAAAACTAGAAAAGTGATCAGGATTGCATTGTAGATTGCATGATCTGCTGTACTTGCCTGAACTCCTGCTTCCTGAGCTATTTTTTCGTTATTATTTTTTCTGAAAGACTGGTCGTGTACAAATTTATAGCGGCAAGCAAATAAGAAACCAGGAATAATCAACAGAAAGCCTGCATAAATTGGAATTCCTACGGTGATATGGACTAAGCCAAAAGCTGTAGAATTTCCGATTATCTGCTTCCAGGTGTTAGCACCTTGACGAAAAATCTTTTCCTCCAATCCAGCCCAAAATGGAACCATTAAAATTAAACATATCCAAAAAATAACCATCAAAACTTTTGTGTAATCAAAAGGGGGTTTCTGCGTCTTATTCTTGATCGGTACTGCTTTATAAGTCTGAGATGCAAACTTTTCCTTGGGTATCGGACGAGGTTGAGTTGCAACATTTGTATTGGGTGATTGCTTGGGTTGGGTTACAACCTTTTCACCGGGTGACTGCTTGGGTTGGGTTGCAACTTTTTCATTAGATGATACGCTTTCACTGGGGCTGGGAAGTTGAGAATTGATATCCTCTGGGGGAGGTTGAATGCTTTTAATCGTATCAAACGGTTGAAATATAATATTTCCAGAATTTCCGAAAACCGCACTAGCCCATCCCCATTGCATAAATTGGGGGACGTATGGATTTACGACTGCAAATGTCGTTAGGGTAATAAAAAGAATAAAAGCTGCCCGGACGTAACTTAGAATCCCGCTTTTAAAATAAATTGCTAGCACCCAGCTTAATTGGGACTTGTTTTTCCAAAGATCCCCTAAGATAAACCAAATGATTCCAATCGAAAATAAGGTAGAAAATAATTGCTTAAAATTTGTTGCCCAAGGTGATTGAGCAGAACTGATGACAAAAATAAGTGTTGCGAGAAATAAAAACTGATACTTAAACGCATTGACAATGATTTTTAGATCGTTAAATAGGTGCTTTCTTTTTTCAGAATGTACTAAATGCGGAAAAATCTTACCTGTTATGAGCAAGCAGATGAGTTTATAGAACGCAGCCGCTGCGTATTCTGGCTTAAGTTGTAGGGCTTTTTCAAAACTTGCGACCGCTTCTTGATAGCGATGTAATTTTGCTAGGATAAAGCCTCGACCGTACCAGGCTTGGGGAAACCAAAATTCTTGACAATCTGGTCGAATTGTAGTGGCTTTTTCAAAGCTAGCCAGTGCTTCTTCATTTCGCCCTAACTTTACCAGTAACGAACCTCTATTGTACCAAGCTCGCTGGTAGGCTGGATTGATTTCCAAAGATTTGTCAAAATTGGAAAGTGCTTCTTGGCGGCGTTTGGGTAACGGTAGCACAGCCCCACGGGTACACCAGGCTTCATAGCCATTAGGATTAATCTCCAAAGCTTTATCACAGCTAGCGATCGCTTCTTGGCGGCGGTTTAACTTACTCAGCACCCAGCCCCGCTTGTACCAGGCTTGATAAGATTTTGGGTGAATTTGCAAAGCTTTGTCGCAACTAGCCAGGGCTTCTTTGCCACGATTCAACATCATCAGTGCATAGGCACGCTCAGTCCAAGCTTCGGAATAATTTAGATTTAAATTTATAGCTTTGTCATAACAGCTAACTGCTTCGTTGTAGCGGCTTAGATAAGATAAGGAAAGTCCATAGTTGTATAAAGTTTTCTCGGAATCTGGTTGAATACCTAAAGCTTCTTGATAATGGGCAACAGCCTCTTTATACTTTCCTGCTTCCGCTAATTTTAATCCTTCTTCAAACAGCGCTAAGGCTTTGCGTGTAGGGCTTGTTTGCTCATCCTGAATTTTTTGATGGTGTGCGTCTGGAGTCAGATTTGAGTCGTCTTGATAATCTTCCTGAGAAAAATTTTCACCCTGAGTCATAGGAAGGGAACTCCAGATAGTAGACTGACTGTTGCAGCTGAGTTGGTTTAGGTTTACGCGATCGCATACTTTTCGGATCGGAGCAAACCCCTCAAACCCCCCTTCTCTTCACGGGAAGGGGGGTTGGACTCTCCTCGTCGCTAAAAACACCCGTCTTTTAGAAGTGGTTTAGGCAGAGGTGGAGAGGGATGGGGACAAGTGACCGAGTAGTATTGCAAAGCGATCCTAGCCTACAGAGCTAAGTTGTCAATATCGCCAGGAGTTTTAAGAATGAGTGCAGAACAAGATCCCGTTAAGGTGATGAAGCAGGAAGTCGGGAAAGCCGCCGCCGCCCGCGTCCAGTCAGGGATGATAGTAGGGCTGGGCACCGGATCGACGACTGCTTATGCAATTGAATCTTTGGGCGATCGCTTGAAGTCCGGTGACCTCAAAGACATCAAAGGTATCCCCACCTCATTTCAGGCATCCGTGCTGGCTAAACAGTACGGAATTCCCTTAACCACCTTGGATGAAGCCGATCGGATTGATATTGCCATTGATGGAGCCGATGAAGTCGATCCGCAGCACAATTTGATTAAAGGGGGCGGTGCTGCTCACACCCAGGAAAAGATAGTAGATTGTTTGGCAGAGCAATTTATCGTCGTGGTTGATAGTTCCAAGCTAGTTGACAAGCTGGGTTCCACCTTTCGCGTGCCCGTAGAGGTAATTCCGATGGCGATGACACCCGTGATGCGGGCGCTCGAAAAGCTAGGCGGTAAGCCAGAACTGCGGATGGGCGTCAAAAAAGCAGGTCCTGTCGTCACCGATCAAGGCAATCTGGTCATTGATGTAAAATTTGACACCCTTGATAATCCTGGAGAACTCGAAAAGACGCTCAATAATATCCCTGGCGTTTTGGAAAATGGTTTATTTGTAGGCGTCACAGATTTGGTTTTAGTGGGCGAAGTGGTAGATGGGAAGCCCATTGTGCGAGAAGCTTAATCTTCTTTTGCGAGCCTCTGAGCAAAATTACTAATCTGCTCCTCAGGATTTTGTCTCTTTTCCCGTGCGAGACAAAATCCGGCCCTATCCTGGTTTCAGGGATTTTCTTGTTTATGCTAACTTCTAGCGATCGCAGCAGCTTAAACTCGGATTTTTAACGATTTCTCCTTAGCACAGCTACCTGATAGTTGGGCTTGAGAATCTCCTGTCCTCCCCAACTAATATTGCAATTGCTACCGATAATTTTTCCGGGATGGACGCCCTGCTGGTGAGATGCCCGACAGATAAATTGATCTCGATCTGCTTCGATACCACCAGCGATCGCACCTACTGGCACCCGTCCGTTCGATGCTGCTATCCAAACAATCCGAAGGCTTTGCGGCGCGGTTAAAACTTCATAGAAAGGGCTGAGAATTTCCTTTCCTCCCCAACCAAAATTGCAATTCTCGGCGACAACTTTTCCCAGATGCACGCCACCGTTATATTCGGCGCGACAGATATACAAACGACGCCCCGGTTCAGACCCACCGACCATGGCATTGGCTGGGATTTCTCCATTCGATGCGCCTACCCAATTCAAAGCTCCTTCGGAACTGGGGCGATTCTGAGCCAGAATCGCCGAACTCAATGTTAGCAACCCGATTACTGGTAGAAAAGATAAAAAGGTAGCGCGAACAACGTTTGCAAGCATCATCAATTACCCTAAAAATAGTTGTGCTTAACTACAGGCACAATGCAGTAGTTTTCTTATGTATTTAGTAAGATGCAGTATCGGCGATTTGGGCGTACGGAATTACAAATGCCCGTGTTTTCTTGTGGAGGGATGCGCTATCAGTTTAAGTGGCAGGATGTCCCCGGATGGCGAATTCCCCGTGATAACCAACAAAATGTAGAAGCAACGATTCGCCGAGCCTTAGAAGTCGGAATTAATCACATTGAAACTGCCCGTGGCTACGGCACCTCCGAGATGCAGTTGGGGCGGATTTTGCCAACTTTTCCCCGTGAAAAACTGATTGTACAGACGAAAATCAGTCCTAAAGCAGACGCTAAAGAATTCCGCCAAGAATTTGAGAAGTCGCTGGCTTATTTAAAGCTAGATTACGTTGATTTGCTGTCGCTACACGGGATTAATAACGCCGATTTGTTGCACGATAGCATTAAACCGGGTGGCTGTCTGGAGGTGGCGCGACAGCTACAAGATCGAGGTAAAGCTCGGTTTATTGGCTTCTCGACTCACGGGCCGAGTGATGTGATTGTGGAGGCAATTGAGACGAACCAGTTTGACTACGTTAACCTGCACTGGTACTACATCAATCAATTCAACTGGTCTGCCATTGAGGCAGCTTCTCGGCACGATATGGGCGTTTTTATTATCAGTCCTTCAGAGAAAGGAGGAATGCTGTTTAAACCGCCGCAAAAATTGGTCGATTTGTGCTATCCCCTCAGCCCAATCGTGTTTAACGATTTATTCTGTCTGAGTCATCCGCAGGTGCATACTCTTAGTGTGGGGGCTTCACGACCAGAGGATTTTGACGAACACTTGAAAACCTTGCCGCTGCTAGAGAAAGCAGAGACGGTTTTGGTGCCAATTCTGCTTCGCTTGGAGAAAGCAGCGATCGCTACCTTAGGAGAAGACTGGGTAAAAACCTGGCACGTTGGCTTACCAAAGCCAGAAGCAACGCCGGGGGGACTGAATATCCAAGTGATTTTGTGGCTGAGAAATCTAGCGATCGCCTACGATATGATCGAGTACGCTAAAATGCGCTACAACCTGCTGGGCAACGCCAGCCACTGGTTTCCCGGAGCCAAAGCGGATCGGGTGCGAGAACTAGACTTCCAGCAATGTCTCGCCCATAGCCCCCACGCCGACAAAATTCCCGCATTGCTAGAAGAAACTGACCGACTGCTAGGCGGTCAAACTCTCAAACGTTTATCCCAAACCTAAAATCCCAAACCTAAAATGGTATGAGGGAATAACTAATCGAAGAGTGGCTAATCGAAAAGTGGCTCTTGAACAATTAACAGTTAGCCATCAGCAATTAGTCATTAATATTTAACAATGCCGCGATCGCCTAATTATACTCAGCTATCTGAGACAGAAACTTACAGCGAAATTATTGATGTTCGCTCACCGAGCGAATTCGCTGAAGATCGGATACCCGGTGCGATTAATCTGCCTGTACTGGATGACGAGGAACGCGCTAAAGTCGGAACGCTCTACAAACAAGTTTGTCCTTTCACCGCCCGTAAACTAGGCGCTGCTTTAGTCGCTCAAAATATTTCCCGTCACCTCACTCATCACTTTGCTGAAAAAGACAAAGACTATCATCCCCTTGTCTACTGCTGGCGGGGAGGACAGCGTTCTAACAGTTTTGCGACCGTCTTGAGTCAAATTGGTTGGCAAGTGACTGTCCTCCAAGGTGGCTACAAAACCTATCGTTCCTTGGTACGCGAGCAACTGCAAGACCTACCAGAACGCTTTACCTTCCGGATATTATCTGGAATGACCGGCAGCGGGAAAACCCACATTTTGCGCCGTCTGGCTGAGTTTGGGATTCAGATGCTGGATCTGGAAGGTTTGGCAAACCATCGCGGTTCTCTTCTGGGTGAAGAGTGGGAGAGTGGGAGCCAAGGCGCGGAGAAGCAGCTTGTCGCGATCGCACCTAGAGCTGAGGGACGATCGCCAATAACCCATGCCCAGCCTCAGCCATCCCAAAAACACTTTGAATCCCTGCTACTGCAACAGTTGCAAAGCCTCGATCCCAACTTTCCCGTATGGGTGGAAGCGGAGAGTAATAAGATTGGGCGCATTTATGTGCCCCCATCTCTCTGGCAGCAAATGAAACAAGCGAGCTGTGTGGAAATTGAGATGCCTGTAGAAGCCAGAATTCAGTGGCTTTTGCAGGAATATCCTCACTTAATCGCCCACCCAGAGGTTTTAAAAGCGAAGCTGCACAGGCTTAAATCCCGCTATGGCTGGGAAAAACTCCACGAATGGTACCAGCTCATTGATGCTGGCCAGTGGGAAAAATTGGTGAGAGACTTGCTAGAGTGCCACTACGATCCGAGCTACAACCACGCTATCCGCCGCTGTTTTCCTAATTTAGAGCGGGTGGTTTCCCTGGCGGATTTATCGGATGCCAGTGTAGATGCTTTGGTCAAAATTTTAGATTTTCAAGCAGGTTCTACCGGCGAACAACCAGAATCTATCTGTTGCTCAACCCCAGCCTAATTATCCAAAATTTAAAATACGGAAGCCTCATTAGATGCTCTAAATTGTTCTGACATCGATGGGGCTAAGGACGCAGTTAGGAGGTATCTTGCAGTCCAAGTTATCCGCAGAAATTTCCACAAGCTATGACTCTTAATAAGTTCTTAAGAAGCTATCCATCAGTTATTCGCCATTTGCCCTTAGCTTTTGTCTTTTTGAAGCTCTCTAAGGGCGGAAGTCGCTCTCTGAGAGCCTTCCTTCTGACCTTGACGCTGATAAAGGTCGCGGGCTTGCTCAAAAGCAGCGATCGCTTCGGGTACCCTTTCTCGCTTTCTCAACGCCACGCCTAGATTGTAGTGGGCTTTTGCATTTTCCGGCGACATTTCTATCAGTCGTCGATAGGCAACAATTGCCATTAAGTAGTCCTGCTGCTTCAGCAAAATATCAGCGATCGCTGTTTGAGCTTCCACGAGATCAGGTTTGATCTTCACTGCCTGTTGATAAGCCTTTAAGGCATCATCCAGATTATTCCCAGTTTGCAAAATTTTGCCAATCTGGAGGTTAATCTGAGCATTGCGAGGTTCGATCTTGGCTGCCCGTTCTAAAGCCGCCATCCCAGCCGTGACGTTGCCTTGCTTCATGTAAGCGTCTCCCAAGTTCAACTGTACGCCGCTGTCATTTGGGGCGAGAGCAACAGCCTGCTGGAGCGCTTGAATAGCTTCTGCGGGACGCCCCTGTTTTAGGAGGGCGGAGCCGATAAATTCATAAGCTTGTAAATTTTTTGGATCGAGCTTGAGGGCAGTTTCATAGGCTTGCATCGCGCCTTGATAATCTTTCAGACGCTGTAATACCACCCCTAATCCTAGATAGGCATTCAGGTTCTTGTTGTTGAGCTTGGCAGCACGCTGGTAGGCGGTTGCCGCACTGTCATTGTCTCCAAGATTCGCGAGAGTGTAACCCAAAGCATACTGAAAATCAGCATTCTTGGGTTCGAGGGTGACAGCCTGTTGATAAGCTTTAGCGGCTTCTCGGTAGTTGCCCTGAACTGCTTGTAAATAGCCGATGGCGGAGAAGATGCGGGCATTTTCGCGATCGAGAGCCACAGCTTGTTGATAAACTGCCAAGGCTCTGGCAATATCTCCCGCATCCACCAACTTACGCCCCTGCCGCAGCAGTTCGCTCACCTGCTGTTGATTGCCTTGGGCTACCAGTGGAGCCGCTTGGACAACTGGCATTTTGATGGTAGCGATCGCTGGCACTAACAAGAGACTGGCTACTAATAAAGTCTGTTTTTGCACGGTCGATTTATCTTGAGTTTCTACAATGGCTCAGTGTTTCTATTCCGGAAGCATGAATCCAGAATGGCTAAACACAACAGAGGGATGGGCTTTACCTCGTCATATACCCCAATTTTGCCTACAAAGAAATTTTTGACGAGGACAGTTAATGATTGTAACAACAACTGATGTCCTTCATAAAGCTGTGTTAAGAGCGTTTTTAGCAATTGTCATCGCTGAAGTCGTCTAGAGTCGTCATGCCCTGCAAGATTCTTAACGGGTATTTTTGCAGGGATTTCGGATATTAGGGGCGTATGGAGTCGCTGACGAGTCTGGCTTTTTATTGACGTGCGCTGCTACCGAAGCCGCCATAAAGCTCAAGTAATTTGTTAATGATTGCGATCGCGCTTCTTATTTTCAACTAAAAAGAACACTTATTTCTAGAGATAGATAACCGGATTCTTCCTACTGGCAGATATACCCATAAAAATCCCAGTATAAAGTATAACTCAAGGGTGAAAGTTAGAAAAAAGTAGCTCTATAAAAAATAAAAGTAGGAAGGGCGGTGAGCGATGTCATACACAAATCGAGAAGACAGGGTTGTTGTTGAGCCAACTGGTGGCAATCAAATTGTTGAATACCACGATCGTGTAAGGTGGGGTCCCATTTTCGCCGGTATTGTCACAGCTTTAGCTTCTCAGCTAATTTTAAGTGCGTTAGGGGCTGCAATTGGTGCTACGAATATTTCCGGTTCCGGCGCACCGAGAACCTATGCGGATGACGTTGGCAGAGCAGTTGGAATTTGGTCAATTATCTCTTTGTTCCTTTCTCTTTTGATTGGTAGTTGGGTGGCAGCTCGTGCTAGTGGCCCGATGAACCGGAATACGGCAATGTTAAATGGAGCCATTCTGTGGGCAACTACTTTGGCATTGAGTTCCTGGTTATTGGCAAGTGGAATATCGGGTACATTCGGCATTTTGGGAGCTAATGCTGGAGAAATCGCCAATCAAGTACAACAGGGTGCGGTAAATGTACCCAACAACCCGCCTAATGTAACAGCTCAGCAAGCTCGTGATATTGCAGGTGCAACGGCGAAGGCAGGTTGGTCGTTTACAATCGGTTCTCTATTAGGTTTAGCGGCATCGTTGATCGGCTCATCTATAGGTGCCCGGACTCCTAGACATTACACATAAGAATCGCTGACTCAAAAATCAAATTCTCAGGCTTATTTTAGCCAACGCTTAAAACACCTTTTCAAGGTGTTTTTTTTGCAGATAAATTGTGAAATAAGGCAAATTATCGCTGGCGGCTATAGCGTCCAATAAGTTCTGCTGCTGCCAAAATATGACCATTCATTGCCGCTTCTACCTTGTTTTTAGTGGCACCTGCTGCTAGATTTAATAGTCGATCTAGTGCGTAGAGTTTGAAAAAGTACCGATGCGTACCACTAGGCGGACAAAGGCCACCATAACCTAAATTGCCAAAATCATTTTTACCTTGGACGCCCCCTTCCGCTAGGTTTGCTTCACTGGGAATGCCTCCAGGTAGATGGCGAATTTCAGGTGGAAGATCGTAGAGAACCCAATGGACAAAAATGTCTCCAGGCGCATCCGGATCGTCAACGATCAAAGCGAGGCTCTGAGTCCCCTCTGGCGGGGAATTCCAGCTAAGAGAGGGGGAAATGTTTGAGCCGTCGCAGGTGTATTTAGACGGAATTACACTGTTTTCAGTAAAAGCCGTACTCTCAAGTTTCATCGTCTTTAGTGTCAGCGAATGACGATTGATAGGGGGTGATTGGCGAATCGTCCTTACTTGCAGAAGTCTAAGCGCTAAGCGATAGTCTTGCTAATGCCAGTAGATTAGCGTTTTGGCACAGGAAAATTCTTCAACCAATAGGCTTAGCCAGAGAAATATTTTGCGATTTACTGGTAGTCAATCATGATTGCTTTAGATGATTTAGGGTAAAAGTTGTTTGTATTCATCCATATAGAGATAGAGAAGGATGCGATCGCATCTTTCCCTAAACTTGGCGAATCCACCCCAACCACTTCATCTGGCTTGTTTCCACAACCACAGTGTGAGACGCGATCGCGATCGCTCAATCAAAATAAATAAATATAGATAAGACAATCGATTCAGCACAACGCATGACCACAACCGCAGTCAATCCCTATCTAGATGGCAATTTTGCCCCAGTACGGGAAGAAATCACACCCACCAATCTGAAAGTAATCGGCGAACTACCTCCCGATTTATCCGGGATGTTTGTGCGGAATGGCCCCAATCCTCAATTCCCACCTATCGGCAACTATCACTGGTTTGATGGGGACGGAATGTTGCATGGAGTGCGAATAAATAACGGCAAAGCTCAATATCGCAACCGTTATATCCGGACGCGGGGATTTAATATTGAGCGGGAAGCAGGTAAGGCGATTTGGACGGGTTTGATGGAACCGTCACGAGGTAACAATCCCTACAACTTTCCTAAAAATACCGCTAACACGGCTCTAGTGTGGCACGATGGACGACTGCTGGCGCTTTGGGAAGGAGGCGAACCTCACGCGATCGAGGTTCCCAGCTTAGAGACATCAGGCGCTTACACTTACGATGGCAAACTAGTTTCTGCCTTTACCGCCCATCCGAAGGTAGACGCTGAAACGGGAGAGATGATGTTCTTCGGCTACTCGTTTGCTCCTCCGTACCTAAAATACAGCGTTGTTTCAGCAAAGGGTGAGCTGTTGCGGACAGTTCCCATCGACTTGCCAATGGGAGTGATGATGCACGATTTTGCCATCACCGAACACTACACGATCTTTATGGATCTGCCGCTAACTTTTAGCATGGTACGAATGCATCAGGGTAAACCAGCGTTGATGTTTGAACGCGATCGCCCTAGTCGTTTCGGGATTGTCCCCCGTCATGGCGATAACAGCAACATTCGTTGGTTTGAAAGTCCCCCCTGCTACGTCTTCCATACTCTCAATGCCTACGAGGAGGGAGATGAAGTGGTGCTTGTTGCCTGTCGCATGAGTTCCACCAGTGTTTTAACGACTGATATGACACCCGGCGAAAATGAGGGAGACGCGGGTCGTTTGTACCAATGGCGCTTTAACCTCAGCACGGGTAAGGTAAAAGAGGAAATGCTGGACGATGCGCCATCAGATTTCCCCCGTCTGAACGAACAGCGAATGGGACGACCGATGCGCTACGGTTATACCGCAAAGATGGCAAATAATCCGATGCCTCTGTTTGAAGGGGTCATCAAGTATGACTTTAATCATGGTAAGTCCGAAACTCACGAATTCGGATGCGGACGCTATGGTGGCGAAGCGGTATTTGTTCCTCATCCCGATGCGACTGCTGAGGATGACGGTTGGCTGATGACTTTTGTCCACGATGATGAGGTAGACACTTCGGAACTGGTGGTCGTAAATGCCCAAAACATGACATCGGAACCAGTGGCGCGTGTCCTCATCCCCCAGCGGGTGCCTTACGGGTTCCACGGTGCATGGGTTTCTGAGGAACAGTTAAGCGCTTCTGTCTAATTTGTAGTGAGATGCGATCGCATTCTTGAAATCGTCAAAGATGCGATCGCTACAACTAAAACCACCCTAAGCTCCAGGCATCGCAATATGGTACAAAACTAGCAATCGATACCGCGCCAGCTATCAAATGAGGAACGCTGCTGTGAGAACGAGGGATTAACCCCTAACGGTTGTAAAGTGCGATCGCTCTGTTGATATTGCATCCTGGATATTCCGACAAACTGCATTGGCAATGGTTACTGACTTATCGGCATCTCAATGATAAATTCAGTACCAAGACCTGAAGAAGAAACACAACTGAGCTTTCCATTGTGTTTGTCTACCACGATCTGGTAGCTAATCGATAATCCCAAACCAGTACCAGAACCTACAGGCTTGGTTGTAAAAAATGGGTCAAATATTTTCTTTTTTACATCCTCAGTCATTCCCGATCCATTGTCAGCAATTCTAATTCTGGCTAAATTTGAAGAAGCCATTTCTGTGTAAATACTAATAGTAGGCTTTTTATCAGATTCTTCTCCAGAGTTTCTTATTTCCTCTAAAGCATCAATTGCATTACTTAGAAGATTCATAAATACCTGATTTAGCTCAGAAGCGTAACAAAAAATTCGTGGCAGTTGACCGTACTCTTTGATTACTTCAATACCAGAATGCAAACTATCTTTCTTGAGCCGATGCTGCAAAATCAGCAAAGTAGATTCGATGCCCTCATGGATATCAACTGGTTTCATTTCAGCTTGATCCAGCCGTGAAAAATTCCGCAAGCTAAGGACAATATCTCTGATGCGCTCTGCCCCTACTTTCATGGAATCAAAAAGTTTTTGCAAGTCTTCTACCACAAAATCCAACTCGATTTCTGACATCGCCTTCTGAATCGCAGGTGTAGGATTTTGATACTCCTGCTGATAGACGCCAATCAAAGCAAGCAGGTCTTGGATATAGTTATTGGCATAGTCAATATTGCCATAGATAAAGTTGACAGGGTTATTAATTTCGTGAGCAATTCCAGCAATCATCTGTCCCAAACTAGACATCTTTTCAGTTTGAATGAGTTGGGATTGAGTTTGTTGTAGTTCGCGTAAAGTCAATTCTAACTTTTTCGCTTGTTCTCTCAATTGTGCTTCTGATTGTTGTTGTGCCAACTCGGCTAGCTTGCGGTCGGTAATATCCAGCGCCGTCCCTAACAACTTAGTCACCTTCCCAGAAGCATTGGAAATAGGTTGCCCCTTGACAAAAATATATCTAATAGAAGTATCTGGGCGAAAAATCCGCAATTCTAACTCATAAGCTTTTCCTCTTTCAATCGCTAGGTCTACTGCCTCTAACCACACATTGACGTCATCTGGATGAAACAGTTTTCGATGTTCCCTAAAAGTAGGTTCAGGTTGTTCGGGGTGGAGGCCAAAGATTCGGAATAGTTCATCGCTCCAGTTAATTTCATAGGTTTCTATATCAAATTGCCAGCTACCTAAATGTGCCAGTCTTTGAGCCTCTGCAAGCCTAGCTTCTTTTTGTTTTAGTTCTCGCGTGCGCTCCTGTACTCGCTGTTCTAAAGTACGCGAATAATCTTCTAGCTGCTCGTTAGCTGTAGCTAAATTAGTGTAAAGTAGGGCATTTTCTAGAGAAATAGCAGCTTGAGAAGACAACAGTTTTAGTACTTCCATCCGATTATGAGTAAATACACCAACCGCTAAATTATTTTCCAAATAAAGAATAGCAATAAGTCTGCCGCTGTTAATAATAGGAATACATAAGAGGGATTTCAATTGCTGCTTTTTAATATAAATATCTTGGGTAAATGTTCCCTCGTAGGCTGCATTTTGCAAAACCACGCTAGAGCGAGCTCTGGCCACATAATTAATCACTGTTACGGGCAAATCTTGGCTGGTCTCAAGCGGAATAGATTGTTGTACGATTACTTCCGGCGAATCTATTAATGCAGCAGCTTCAATCAACAGACTTCCATTCTTTGGTAATATGAGAAAGCCTTTAATCGCTCCTGCATTCTCAATAGATACTTTCATTAAAGAAGCAAGTAACTTATCCAGCACGATTTCTCCGGAAATCGCCAAAGATGCTTTCATTACGGTGGCTAAATCCAGCACTGAAACTTCACCACTGGTAGTCATTTTTGAAGTGGTGGCAGTATCTTCACTCAAGCTTGTAGCTGTTAATGACCTCTGGGAAATTAAGTAGGGATATTCTGTTTCTAATTTTTGGAATTTTGCTGTTGCTCCCCAGCGAACATAGCCATAATATGCTTCACTAATATGATCTCTAGCGATTTTCTCTCTTCCCAGAGCTAAATAAAATTCAGCCGCCCGTTCATAAGCTAGCGCTTCTTCTTGGATATACCCTTGAATTCTTGCTCCATTTATTGCTCGGTCATAATACTCCATTGCTTTGAGCGTTTGACTGGAGACTCGGTAAATCTCTGCCTGCACTAACTCATATTTATGTTGATAATTTGTAGGGGCATGAGTTGCCCATTGCTGCATTTTTTCCTGATTTTCCGCCACACTAGCCATGTATTCCTGTTGCTGTGTGGCTGTAAGGTTGGGATACTTGGCAAGGAGGGCTAAAGAATAGTAAAAATTATATTCAACAAATACTATCAGAGCTGTGATAGGTTGAGTATACTGTGATGCTAACCTAGCATTTTCTATAGCTTGGTCGTAATCTTTAAACAAATACGCAAGCATAGATTTATAAAAATATACAGCAAAAACAGATTGTAAATTATTAGTTTCAATTAAATAGGGTAGCATTTCTGCTTCATTAAAATATTTACCTGACAAGCGAGATTTTTCAGTTGATTCATCAAGTAGATTTGAAACAACTTGTCCACCTATGCTGGAATAGTAGAACTGAAATTCTTTTTTAAATTTGCCGATCATTTCAATGTATTTAGCTTGTTTATGCGTAACACTTTCTAGATACTCGCCAACGAAAAAGGAATGTTCGCAGTAAAACAGAGCCGAATGACAAGCAAATTCTATATCACCGACTTCCAGCCCGCTTTGAATTGATTGCTGCAATAATTCTATTGTTTCCCTAGTATGCTCTTTCCAATGCAGAATACAAGCACCATAGCTGCTGTAGATTTTCGATTTAATTTCTTTGGCATAGAGCTTATCTAATAGATGAAAAGCTAGTTTGCCAAATTTATATCCGGAATCTATGTCTGCCATTGGCCCACACAGAAGCAAGCCATAAGTGCTATAGGCATAGATAGCTAAGGAGGAATTTCCGTATTGACTACACAGCTTGACCATTGTGTAGACAATTGGTAGCGCGATCGCGCTACTTGAAATAAAAGCAGGCGGAGAAATTGTTATCAAAATCTTCATAGCTGCCATTTTGTAAGGATCGGTCATATCTGGAAGGTTGTAACAGTCCTCAATATTTAGATGGGGTGATGGTTCTTGCTCTAAGGACACTTCCAACATTTCCAAAACTTGTTGACCGAGTTCTATGGCTGCTGACAAATGATTTTGGGCAATGTGATACTGAATTTTTATCTCATAAACTTTGACTTTATCTAATAAAGTTTTTGCATTTTGAAGCGCTACGTCAGCTAATATACTTGATTGTTCAAAGTTGGAGTTGAGGTATTCAGCTTCTGCTGCTGATACATAAAGTTTATTGGTTAGCTCATAACTGCGAATCCAGCTATCTGCTGCTAGAAGTCCCAAACCGATATTGAGATAATTGACTGCGGCTTGATATGCTGTTGCTGTACTAGCTTTCTGACCAGCGATAAGATTAAATTTAGCCAGTTCATCTCTTTGGGACTGGTACGTTAGTAACTCTGTACCAAAATTTAACTGGTTAACTAGAGCGAAAATATTTTCTTCTCTTTCTTCAGGAGAAATATTTTCCAATAGGAGTTGACCAATTTTTAGGTGAGTAGCTTTTTTCTCAAAGTCAGGGATTAAGGAATAGGCTGCTTGCTGTACCCGATCGTGCAAAAACTTGTAACTAACCTTTAAATCATCAAGAACTAAAGCTCCCTGGTGTGATTTATCAAAAAATAGTGGGATTTTGTAAGCATCACTCAAAGGCAAAATTAACCCTGCCTGTAGTGCATCCCACAAATTCGTTGCTGTATCTGATTGAGATTTCTCGTTTACAATTGCCAGAACATCTAAGTTGAACTGGTTGCCAATACAAGCAGCTAGTTTTAAAACTTCTTGTGTTGCTTCAGGCAACTTTTGCATATTTCTAGCAATCAATTCAACAATGTTATAATCTGTAATTCCAACTGTTTGAATTTCTTCTATATCCCACTGCCATCTGCCCTGCCTGAAGTTATAAGTCAGCAGTTTTTCGGTGTATAAAGCTTTCAGCAGTTGGGTCAAGAAAAAAGGATTGCCTTGAGTTTTATTAAAAAGAAGATCGACCAAGGGTTGTATCGATGAATCTACGCTCTCATTCAGAGTGTCTGCAACTAACAAGAGGACGCGATCGCTCTCTAAAGGTCGAAGAGTGATGTTATTCACAACAGAGCCTAAGGCTTGTATTTTCTCAAGTGTCTGAATCAATGGATGCGTTGGGCTGACTTCGTTATCTCGGTAAGCCCCAATTGTTAACAGATATTGGCTATCCGAGTCCGCTACCAACAATTCAATTAACTTCAGCGATGCAGAATCAGCCCACTGTAAGTCATCTAGGAATAAAACTAACGGGTGTTCTTTTTTGCAAAAAACCCGAATAAATTGTTGAAACACCCGATTAAATCGGTTTTGTGCTTCCGATGGCCCTAGTTGTGTTAACTCTGGTTGTTTGCCGACAATGAGTTCTACTTCGGGAATGACATCAATAATAACCTGACCATTTTCCCCTATAGCAGCTTCAAGCTTTTCTTTCCAAACCTCAATCTGTTCTGAACTTTCAGTTAACAGTTGTCGCATCAATTCAGAGAAAGCTTGAATTAGAGCAGCATAAGGAATATTCCGCTTGAACTGGTCAAACTTACCGTTGATAAAATATCCTCGCGCTCCGACAATTGGTTTATGAACTTCATTAACTACACTCGTCTTACCAATTCCTGAGTAACCACTTACCAGCATCATCTCATTTGCTCCAAGGCTGACACGCTCAAAAGCATCCATCAAGGTGGCTACTTCGGTTTCACGTCCGTAGAGTTTTTGAGGGATTAGTAGAAGGCTTGCGCGATCGCGCTGACCGCAGATAAAATATTCAATCTCTCCTGTTTTTTCGAGCTGAATTAAACAATTCTCTAGGTCAAATTTTAGACCAGCAGCACTTTGATATCTGTCTTCAGCTGTCTTGGCAAGTAACTTCATCACGATGTCAGAAACAGGGCGAGGAGTTTCTGGAACCAGCACATGAGGAGGGATTGGTTGTTTCGCAATATGACAGTGAACTAATTCCATTGCGTCAGTAGTTTCAAACGGCAGCTTCCCCACGAGCATTTCATAGAGAGTGACGCCCAAGGAATAAAAGTCGGTACGGTAGTCAATAGAACGATTCATCCGTCCCGTTTGTTCGGGTGACATATAGGCAAGCGTGCCTTCGATCAGATTAGGGCTGCTGATTGTTTGGTTTTCTAGAGAGAGACGCGATGCAATGCTAAAATCAATAATTTTAACTTCCCCGGTTTGTTTATTAAAAATAATATTGTGGGGCTTAACATCTTTATGAATAATATTGTGTTGATGTAGTTTTTCAAGAATTGCTGAAATCCGAAGACCTATGTTAACAACTATTTTAAAATCCATAGGTTTGTCGGCAATAACTTTATCAAGCGATTGCCCCCCAAAATCTTCTAAAACTAGAACAAATCCATTTTCATGTTTTTCAAGACCCAGAGTTTTGATAACTCCATTACTATTTAAATTCTTAATGATTTCATATTCATTTTTAAACCTAGCAATTTCTTTGGGATTTGGATAATTATTCTTAATTAACTTAAATACAAGCGGTTTTTTATCTTGATGCCTCTTTCCTTGATAAACAACCGTTCTGGTACCTTCGTAAATTTTATTTGTGATTTCGTATCCCGGAATTAAGATCATGATTTTTGCTCTTTTTTAAAATTTTAAAAAAATGTAAAATTTTACCAATTGATTCTTTATAGTGCAAGGTTTGCGATCGTGATCGCGTAATAGCGCAGATGCACCCTTCCTGTTGTGCGATGATTCGGCTGCTCCCTCAATCTCTGCGCTTACAAGCCAGCGCGATAACAAAGACGGGCATTAGATGGAGCTGTTACAGATGTAAAGTGAAATGGTATTCGCAAAACGGCTTTTAAACCAAAAGATACCGCACTGTTAATCTTATATATCAAAAGATACCCCTTAAGACAGATACAGACGCGACATATCGCGTCTGTATCTGTATAACTATAAGAAATTTACTGCCTCAAAAGATTCGCCGTTACGAAGGGTAGCCAGCGGTTCACTCAACAGGGAGATCGAGAAACTGGCTCAAAATGGGGATACACCTCAGTTTCAAATAGCTCCTGTATTTCTGGAGACTGTTGCTTGACTAAATCCTTGTAATCCTGACGCACAGGGATGTTGTACTTGGCTGTGCGGGGGGCGATTTGTTGCAGCCACGCCGTGTGAATCGTCAAGCTAAACTTCAGTGAAGGATGGCTTAATCTGCACCGGGGACCGTGGGTCAGATTTTGAGCGTCGAAAATCCAGATTTCGCTGCCGTCTGGCGTGAAAACGGTGCAAACAATGTAACCGTCGGTTGAACTATCTTTGCTGTCACGGCGCGGCATAAACTGCGGCGAACTGACAATATAGCCAGCAGGGAACTGATAGCGATCGCCAATCTTTAGCGACTCGTTCGCGGAGGTGTTTAACCGGAACAAAGAGGCGGGTATACCCGCCTCTGCAAGGCGAAGCATCTCCGCTCGTGGTACTAGCCGGTACTTGTAATCTTTGTACAGGTCAAAGACAAACTGTGTTAGCAACTGCTTCCATAGTCCAAAAGAAATCCAGTAGATATTATCGAGCGGTTTCGTAGGCTGTTCCGACAAGGTGTTGCAGTAAGCATAAAGTCCCACGCCCCAAGTACACTCAGCATCGGAAATCAACTTCGACTCCAGAATCTGACCGCTTTCTCCATCAATTACATAGCGTCCCATCCGGCTGATGTCCATCTCATTGTGTTGCATCCCACACAGGCGAGGCGGAACAGAAATCTTAGGGTTGTAGGCAGATACATCATACTCGCGGAGCCATTCAGAGACATCCCAAGCACAAATATGAGATGCGTGGAGGGTAATGTGTCCATCTGGATTTGGATAATCCACGAGAAAGTGAGCCGCTTCCAGGGGAATTACAATCCGACGCGCTACAACTTCAACTTCTTGCTGACTGCACGCTGGGCGTTGTCCCACTTTTAGGTCAGCGCGGCGCACAATGTACACGACAGAATCAGCTAACTCTCGATGTGTAAGTAAATCTCTAATGAGTCTTTTGGTTGCCCTACTCTTGGGGATAGGGTTATTAAGCAACTGCTCTACCCCAGTGGTAAAGGCGGTATCCATCAAGATTACATAATCTTTTGTCACCCCAATCTGATGAATAGTTTGCTTGATTTTGACGGGGGTTTTATCTGGTAATACCAGCTTCCATCGCTCTAAGTTATTTCCACCATCCCAACGGATTAAATAAACGAAATCTTTAAATTCTATGTTGGTGGTTCTCTCAAGCAACCTCATATAAAATTCCAAAATCTCTTCAGAGATAGTGGAGAAGGCCTTGAGAAAATCTTGCACAAAATCCTGTGCTTCGATAAACCGTGCAAGCTGTTTGAGGAGTTCTTCTACTTGTTCTGGAAGTTCATCTAGGTCGTAAATAAATGGGATAGTTTCTAGAAGATTCCCTACGGATTTGCCGTAATTGACCGTAAACATTTCGCTTTTTTCAGGGTCAAAAACAGGATGTGCGGTACTCAAAACGGGTGGAAGGGGAAACTTCAGGGAAGTCTCGGATCGCCACTCTGTATTGGCTCCAATTGGAGTTACAACTTCCAGCGTTTCGGTATCAATCTCGTAAGGACGACCAGCATCATAGGTGACTAGCAGACGCTCGTTCGCATCGTCTCGGAATTTAATTGGCAGAAAAGCTGTATTCAACTCGTTGCGGAAGCCCAGAGAGAGGGAAAACCGCGAAATGCCATGATTGCGAAACTGATACTTAGCATACTGGCTTCCCGGTCGGGTTGCCTTATCAGCGTAGTAACAGGGCGGCTTAACCAGCCGTGTTTTTAATCCCACTTCACCTTGGCGATCGAAGTCAAGCCGATAAATCATGCCATCGCCGCCCAAAAGGGAAGTTCCGTCAGCATCTGGAGCATCTCCAGAATTGACAGAGCCTACTGGCGCAACGATAAAGATGTGACCCTGCAAATCATCTGGTAGTTCTCCGCGAATCTGCATTTTGATGTCGCTGAGTTCGTAGCGATTCGCTGTCATGATTGACTCTGGAACTGGCGGACAGCAGCCTGGTACAGCTTGGATTGGGTCAAGAATTGGTTCTTTCATGTTATTGGTGTCTGTGTTTCTATTGAAGAAAGCAAGATACTCAAGAAATTGCTGAAAATAATCATCAATTAACAAATTCGCGCAAGATACAACTTTGTTCGACCTTCCTAAAAAGCAGGTTAAAGGAGCGCATACGTAATACCATTCAGGTTTATGAATGCAAAATTTGAAGAATTAAAACTCCCTATAGGCAAGGCTTCCGCAATCCAACAGTCAAAATCTAAAATGGTATAAGTTGTACAAATTTAGACTCCCTAAAAAAGAAGGATTCTAATGTTCAAAGTTGTAAATTGGGTAAACTTGACTCCTTTTAAGCTGTCTGGTTTGCACAGCCGGTACAGCATCGGAAATTATCCAATTTACTCTGCAAACTCCCTATCGGATCAGGGTTAAATCCGAGCGTTTTTAAAGCGATGCAGAACCTCCTCTGTAGATAACTGATATTTACCTACAAATGCCTGGATTCATTTTCCGTTCGTTGGATATTATTTTTAAGCAATTTTCGTACTGAAATTTTCGGACTGAGACGGTGCGCGATCGCTATCTGGCGCAGCACGATCCTCGATTATCTGCTTTAACAAGTCTGCTGCTTGCAGATAATCTTGACAGCCTTATTAATTTGTTTTGGAATAATTAATGATATGTAGGGTGAGCATTGCCCACCCTACACCTTACTATTTAAGCGCTGAAGTATTTAGCCGCTGGGTGATAGGTGATAATCGCCGTTGTAGATTGTTCGGGATACAGTTGTTCGCTTTCATCCATGTGGAGATTGATGCGATCGCTTCCCAGTAACTCCAACAACTTATACTGATCCTGAATATTCGGACAAGCCGGATATCCAAAACTATACCGAGAACCCTGATAACGCTGCGCCAGAATATCGCGAATATTATCCGGTTCCGATGCAGCCAAGCCTAACTCCCGTCGGATTCGGGCGTGAAGCCACTCCGCCACAGCCTCCGCCGTTTGCACCGCCAAGCCGTGGAAATACAAATAATCGCTGTATTGATTATTTGAAAACAACTTCTGCGCGAACTCTGTCGCAATATCCCCCACAGTCACCGCCTGCATCGCAAACACATCAACCTGTCCCGACTCCACAGGTGCGAAGAAATCAGAAATACACAAACGACGCATAGACTTCTGACGAGGGAAATTAAACGTAGCGACAACATTCTTCTCTCTCTCTTCCTTCGCGTCCTTCGCGTCTTTGCGGTTTATAAATTCCGGCTCGTACAAATGCAGCGAATTTCCCTCAGCCTGACACGGAAAATACCCGTAAACAACTTGCGGATGCAGCAAATTCTCCTCTACAACCCGTTGTTTCCACTCCTTCAAAATCGGGTAAACCTTTTCCTCTAAAAACTGATTGTACTCATCGCGAGACTGTTCCTGCGGCTTGCGGAATTGCCACTGCCCAGCAATCAAAGCCTGCAAATCCAGATATTCAAACACCTCTTTTAATGGAATCTCTTCAGGCTGTAATAATTTCGTCCCCCAGAAGGGCGGAATCGGACGCTCAATTTCAATCGCTACAGCCTCAGAACGCCGCGTATCTACTTCTACAGGTTGAGCTTCTTGAGTGCTATTCTCTAATGGCAGAGAAGACGCCTCCTCGACAAGAGGTGCATGACCATTTTCCTCAACTTCATCCAAAAATCCCTGCAAATTATCCCACTTTCCAGCGGATTTCGCAGGCATTAATTTGTCCATGAAATGCAAGTCGGAAAATGCATCTTTGCCATAAATAACCTTACCTTTGTAAGTGTTTTGGCAATCTTCATAGACAAATTTAGGGGTCAGTGCTGCACCGCCTAAAATTACTGGGACGGTAATTCCTTTTTGGTTGAAAACCTCCAAATTATCTTTCATAAAAGCGGTTGATTTTACCAGCAGACCGCTCATCGCAATACAATCAGCGTTGTGCTGCTCAAAAGCATCAACGATGTTATCAACGGGCTGCTTGATGCCAATATTAACTACCTTGTAACCGTTGTTTGACAGGATGATATCCACCAAGTTTTTACCGATGTCGTGGACATCCCCTTTAACAGTGGCAATTACTACAGTTCCTTTGGCATTATTTCCAGCATCTTTCTTTTCCATCAGCGGCTCTAAATAAGCCACGGCTGCTTTCATCGTTTCCGCAGATTGCAATACGAAAGGCAACTGCATTTGTCCGGAACCAAACAACTCGCCTACAACCTTCATGCCATCTAGTAAGAAGGTATTAATAATATGCAGCGGCGCATATTTCTCTAAAGCTTTGGTTAGTTGTTCCTCTAAACCGATGCGTTCGCCATCAATGATGTGACGCTTCAGACGTTCTTCTACAGGGAGATTTTCATCACCAGAGCGATCGCGCTTTGTGGTTTTCCCTTCAAATAGCGTTGTCAATTCTCCCAGCGGATCGTAGGTGCAGATGTCTCCATCAAACTGCCGTTCATCGTAGATTAACTTGCGGCAGACTTCTTGATGCTCTGGCTCAATTTTCGCGAGTGGCAGAATTTTGCTAGCGCTGACAATTGCCGCATCCATCCCTACCACCATCGCTTCATGCAGAAACATGGAATTGAGGACAACTCGTGCCGCTGGGTTTAAACCGAAGGAAACGTTAGAAACCCCCAACATCACGTGGCAACCGGGGAGTTCATCTCGAATGCGACGGATGGATTCAATGGTCGCTTTTCCATTCGCTCGGTCTTCTTCGATACCCGTAGAAATCGGTAAGGCAAGAGTATCAAAAAATATCTCGTGGGATGGGATGCCATATTCGACAGCGGCACGGTAGGCACGTTGCGCGATCGCAAACTTTTTCTCAGCCGTCCGCGCCATCCCCTCCTCATCAATCGTCCCAATCACGACACCCGCACCGTACTTCTTCGCTAACTCTAACACCTTGAAGAAGCGCTCCTCTCCATCTTCATAGTTAGTCGAATTCAGCAGGCACTTGCCCCCGGAAACCTTCAAACCCGCCTCCATCTTTTCCCATTCTGTGGAGTCGAGCATCAGGGGTATCGTGACATTTGTTACTAACCGCGATACTAATTCGTGCATATCCCGAACGCCATCGCGCCCGACATAATCCACGTTGACATCGAGGACGTGCGCCCCTTCCCGCACCTGCGACTTTGCCAAAGAAACCAACCCATCCCAATCTTCCCCATTCAGCAAGTCGCGGCACTTCTTAGAGCCACTCGCATTCAATCGCTCGCCCACAATTAGGAATGAATTATCCTGCTCATAAGGCTGGGCGCTGTAAATTGATGCCGCCGCAGGCTCATAACTAAAGTGGCGCTCCTTTGGCTTCAGAGTTTTGCCAATTTCTGCTAATTGTTGAATATGCTCAGGGCGCGTGCCGCAACAGCCGCCAATTATCTGCACGCCCCAATCTTCTACAAAGTGCATCAGCGC
Source organism: Coleofasciculus sp. FACHB-1120 (assembly GCF_014698845.1). Taxonomy (NCBI): domain Bacteria; kingdom Bacillati; phylum Cyanobacteriota; class Cyanophyceae; order Coleofasciculales; family Coleofasciculaceae; genus Coleofasciculus; species Coleofasciculus sp. FACHB-1120. The sequence goes on from NZ_JACJTV010000003.1 coordinate 327,866, forward strand.
CATCCGCAATTCCATCGGCGTCAGCTTGTAGTGAGCATGACCACCAATGTTTTCTGGTAAGCCAGCATTGGGAACGCAGGAAACCACAAACGGCGAGTGCTGGCAAAGATACTTGATATGTTCAGCCATCCGGTCTGGCCCGGTAGCACAGTTAAGTCCAAGAATATCAATCGGGTAACGTTCTAAAATCGTCACTACGGCGCTAATCTCAGAACCGACCAGCATCGTACCCATGACTTCCATCGTCACCGACACCATCAACGGGCGTCGTTCCCCCTTGCGCTGAAAGACTTCCTCAACCGCATTCAATGCTGCCTTAATTTGCAGCACATCCTGACAAGTCTCGACTAGAAATAAATCAACGCCGCCGTCGTAAAGTGCCTCGGCTTGCTCTTCAAAGGAAGCTTGCAGTGTGTCAAAGTCAATATGTCCCAGTGTCGGCAGCTTGGTCGTTGGCCCTATCGAACCCGCTACAAACCGGGGTTTCTCCGGCGTCGAAAATTCCGCAGCCACGCGCTTCGCTAGTTCCGCCGCCTTCTTATTCAAATAGTAGGCTTGATCCGCCAGGTCATACTCTGCCAGTACAATCGAGGCACCACCAAAGGTATCTGTCTCAATCACATCGGCACCAACTGCCAAAAAGTCCCGATGCACCTTCTCCACCGCTTCTGGTTTGGTGTGTACCAGATACTCGTTGCATCCTTCGTATTCTGGCCCTCCGAAGTCGGCGGCGGTGAGGTTTTGAGTTTGCAGGTTGGTTCCCATTGCGCCATCGAAGACGATGACAGGACGTTCAGGACTGTGGAGGCGAGTCAAGAAGGGGCTGGTCATAGATGGCGACGTCTTTATGAATAGTTAGTTGCGTTAGGCTTTGAACGATCAGCTTAATCTATTTTGCAGAATTTCTCGCTTTCGGGAGTAACTAAAACCATGAACGTGCAGACTGTAACGACGTCTTTTGTTGCATAGCAGTCAGTTCCTCAAGAAGCCAGAATCTATTTTAACCGAAATTAGTAGTTCAATTGAGAAAATCTAATCCATCAGTTTGAGAACTGCTTTGCATTTATTGAAGGCAAGACTTAGACAAAATTTGCAAAATCCCGATCCGGGGAAGGCGAGAGATCGCATCTTCCACTTAGCTTTAATAAAGCTTGAGTAGACTTTTATAAAGAATTGATGAAGAAAGCGATCGCTCCTGATTAAATCGATTTTTTTATTCGTAAAAAAAGGGTTTTTGTGAAATTAAATTATGCTGACTGTGCATCTATAAGGGGTTTTTCATGTCGTCATTTCCCCTAACGAGCATTTTCCCCAGAGACTCCTCTTAATCCCCCTTCAAAAGAGCGACTTTTCCGATTCTCCCAAATTCATCGGAGAGTTAGGGGGATTTTGAGTCTATTAACTGAATTTAGGCGATCGCTACTTGCCTCTCACTCTTCCTGCCCTCTCACCTATACTAAGCATGAATACTTACCTATATTGAAGAAAGCAGCGACGGACGCTACCGCATCCCGCTTCGCTAACGCTTGCCAGTGTAGTTAAACTGAGATAACAACGCAGCAAAAGCGCCCCAATGCAGCCTATGTCTCCTGTTACTTTTGACCGCACTCCCTGTGTTTTACTTGTCGAAACCGACGAAATTCTTGTCCAACGTGTCAGCATGGATTTGCGAGAGGCTGGATATACGACTGTGGTTGCGCCAGACACCACCAGTGGTTTTCATCAAGCTTGCGAACTTCAGCCAGCTTTAGTCGTCGTAGATAGAGTGCTAACAGGAGATTCTGGACTGAAGTTGTGCAACCAACTGAGGAATGCAGGCTCTCGTGTGCCAGTGCTGCTGTTGATGGCTCGCGATACCGTAGAAGACCGGGTTGCTTGTTTGAATTCGGGTGCCGATGATTACTTCCTTAAACCCTATCGTACCGACGCCTTTTTGCAACTGGTGCGCCTCTACTTACAGCCGGAAGCGGGTGCTAGCGAACAGTTACGGTTTGGCGAACTGATTTTAGACTTGTCCACTCGCAGAGCAATGCGGAACGGGCGAGTGATTGACCTGACGATGAAGGAATTTGAACTTCTAAAATATATGATGTCGCATCCCCGCGAAGTCTTAACCCGCGAACAGATTCTAGAAAATGTTTGGGGATACGACTTTATGGGAGAGTCGAATGTGATTGAGGTATATATCCGTTATTTGCGTCTCAAAATCGAAGAAGAGGGCGAAAAGCGCTTGATTCAGACAGTGCGAGGCGTCGGATACGTTTTACGGGAAGCTTAGGTTTTGAGTTTTGGGCGTAAATATCAAGGATTAAGGATGAATTTGGACTGGAGAGAGCAGCGCTTAAGCACATCTGCCAAAAGCGATCGCAATATGAAAAAGCAGGCAAGTTTAGTCGTCATGATGCTGGCAGTTTTGCTGATGGGATGTTCGGCATCGGTGCCATCAACCTCATCTCAGAGTGGGGAACCCGCACAGCCATTGCAGCAGGCATCGCCAGTATCAGCACCGACAACCCCTGCACGACAAGCGCAGGCATCACCGGAAGCATCACTCGCACAGAATCAGAGGGGTCAAACTTTGCCAATTTCAGCCAAGGCAACGATGGCAGGTCAAGTGATTCATCTGGAAGTAGCGCGGACACCCCAACAACAGCAAATGGGGTTAATGTACAGAACGTCTTTGGCGGACGACCGGGGGATGTTATTTCTTTTCAACCCACCGCAACCGATCAATTTCTGGATGAAGAATACGCTTATCCCGCTGGATATGGTTTTTATGCTGGATGGAGTGGTGAAAGCGATCGCGGCTGATGTCCCTCCTTGTAAAACCAGTCTTTGCCCCACCTATGGTCCCAATACACCCGTTAACCAGGTGATTGAACTCCGGGGAGGACGCGCAGCAGAACTTGGTTTGAAACCAGGCGATCGCGTGACCATTCAGTAACTCGATGCCAACACAGACAGGCTTTAGCACTCTCTTTTAGAGTTCTTATCAAGACGATTTAAAAATTTACTTTATCTTTAGACGTATTTGTCGCAAAAATAAGGTACTCTTTCCCAAGAGAGAGTTTAAGGCTGCAAATTTCAATTATTGTTACCCTTAAACCTAGATTCTCGCTTCCAGAGACATGGTTCTTCCAAGGATGAGAGTGCTTTGCCTGGGATTTGGTGTGAGGTCAGTGAAATAGATAGCTTTAGGCAAGCAAATCTCTCCTAATACAGAGGGATTCCAGTGAATTGCTAAAGAGAATATTAAGCAAAGTTCACTAGCAACAGTCCGCATTAGGATTTCAGAAACAAGTGGAGTGAGCCTAAGTTTTCAGTCTCATTCTCTAGGTCTACCCGGAAAGTATGCCTAAAGTGCTGAATCTAGTCTGAGCATTGTTGGAGTTAATACCCATACCGACTGCCGTAATTGTCACACCAGGTTGGTGATCTGTGACACTAGCGTTACAGAGAGTAGCGGCAAAATAGTATAAAGGAACCGAGTCTAGGTGGACAGATAAAATACTGACTACCATCACTCAACAAACCAGGGTTTCAATTACAAAATAGATTCTACAAAGGAGGTAAAAGCCATCATGGCACCTACAAATTTTTCTCGATTTCTCCGGTTTCTTCAAGAAGATTTAGCAATATCCAAGGCATCGATTGCGATCGCTTTGCGGCGTCGGGAACAAGATCCCGGTCCGTTGCCGATGATCCTATGGCAATACGGTTTAGTAACGTTGGAACAGTTAGATCAAATCTATGACTGGTTGGAAACTGCATAAGGCTTGATGATTCGGCGAGGAGCAAGAAAGTCATGTCAGAGCAATTGAGGGTTGGTAATATCCCAACCCATCAGCGAAGACCCAAAAAATGTTGTTCATTACAATTTATTGCACCAAAAAGAGCGGGTCAAATATTTGACCCGCTCTTTTTAGTTGTTAGTTTTTCAAATCTACTTTTTCTATATAATATGCTTTTATAAATTGCTGATTGGCGATGAGCGATCGCATTTTCTGGAATCAAGTTAATTTTTCACTATTATGACAACCTGAAACTGCAATGCTCTTTATGTTAAATCAGCAAAAGCTTCCGTTGCCAGTCTTAGCCTTTCCTTTACATTATATTCATTAGTAAGATCGCGTATTTTCACCGACACACCCAAAAAACTTTCATTATTCACTAGACGCTGATATTGTTCTTGGAATTCCTCAACATTCTGAATAGTACCTTTTTCCAGCCTTTTGGCTATACCAACCATAACCGCCTCAAACCATGTAGGAACAAATGCCTTTTCTCGCCTGAAAGCTTTAGGACCGACGCATTTATAAATTATTTCAATTGTTGGGATAAATGTTTTTATAAGTGTGTCTTTAGCCTGATACTTGAGGTGTCTGTTTTTAGTCATGTATCTATTGAGAAATTCTTTCATTGATGGCTTGTAATTGTTTCCCTCAAAATAAATTGCTAAGAAGCGTAAAATTAATTCTTGGTCTTTCTTATTTTTATCACTGTTGCCAAATATGTTACGCCAAGCCCCGTTTTTGTTCATTTGCTCAAGCAAATCATTAAATTCTCCGTGATAAATGCAACCACGAATTTCCTGGGGTTTTAGTAAAGTACCTCCCGTATTTAGCCTTTCAAAAATGTGGTAAATACTCTCTTCATTGTTATCATGTGGCTGAATAATAGTTGCCGACAAAACTGAATTGTCTAGTTGCCGTCGTTGGATATCCGTTAGTGATGTATATTTCTGACTATCAAAGTTTGAATTGACCAGTTTTAAAGAAAATGATGTCCGACTGCTTGGAAATTTACCATCGTAAAAAGATTTAAGGCTAATTAATCTTTGCTGACCGTCAAGCACCAGCAACTTGTTTGTTTCTGACTCTCTTGCCAAGAAAATGCCTGGAACTGGCAGACCAAGCAAAAGAGACTCTATCAAACGCGAAGCTTGTTTGGGTTTCCATACATAGGCACGTTGAAAATTAGGAATATATATGTCCCCATTTCTCAGACGCTTAACTATGCCATCAACATCAAAATCTGTTCGAGAAACTGATATAGAGAACCTGGAAGGGAGAATGTCATCATCTTCTTCTAAGCTTTCTTCAATTTGTGTTTCCTGTTCCTCATCTGTTAAATGTTCTGGGTGGTATGCTTCATGGTTCGGTACAAATGTACTCATACTGTAGCGTCGCTTGTGCTTGGGTTATTACCGATTATATGGCGATCGCTCTGTAGCCACCTCACAGAGTAATGCAAAATATCAAGTTTTTGGAACCATCAAGCCCTAACCGGAGCTTGATGGTAATATTGTCAATCAAGCTAGGGGTGCCTGGATTCACAGGCTGAGATTACACCCTTAGAACCTGAGTCCGGCTAATACCGGCGGAGGGAAGCTGTTAATTGAGGAATTCAATATGCGGACTGAATGGATCGCTAAGCGGCGTGGACAGAGCAACGTCTCTCAAATGCACTACGCCCGTCAAGGTGTGATTACTGAAGAAATGCAGTATGTAGCAAAACGGGAAAATCTCCCAGTTGAGCTGATTCGGGATGAAGTGGCGCGAGGACGAATGATTATCCCCGCTAACATCAACCACACCAACCTAGAACCGATGGCGATTGGCATCGCTTCGAAGTGTAAGGTGAACGCCAATATCGGTGCTTCTCCCAACTCTTCCAATCTGGATGAGGAAGTCGATAAGCTAAAGCTGGCAGTCAAGTATGGCGCTGATACCGTCATGGACTTGTCCACTGGCGGCGGCAACCTGGATCAGATTCGCACGGCAATTATTAACGCCTCGCCTGTTCCCATTGGCACAGTGCCAGTTTACCAAGCTTTAGAAAGCGTCCACGGAACGATTGAAAACCTCACCGCTGATGACTTTCTCCACATCATTGAGAAGCACGCACAGCAGGGAGTAGATTATCAAACCATCCACGCTGGGATATTAATTGAGCATTTGCCTTTGGTGCGCGATCGCATCACCGGGATTGTTTCTCGTGGCGGCGGCATTCTCGCACGCTGGATGTTGCATCATCACAAGCAAAATCCGCTTTATACCCACTTCCAAGACATCATCGAAATTTTCAAAAAATACGATGTCTCCTTCAGTCTGGGAGATTCCCTGCGTCCCGGTTGTCAGCACGACGCCTCAGATGCCGCTCAATTAGCCGAACTCAAAACGTTAGGAAAATTGACCCGCAAAGCCTGGGAACATGACGTGCAAGTGATGGTGGAAGGGCCAGGACACGTCCCAATGGATCAAATCGAGTTCAATGTCAAAAAGCAGATGGAAGAGTGTTCAGAAGCGCCCTTCTACGTGCTGGGACCATTGGTAACAGACATTGCCCCCGGTTACGACCACATTACCTCCGCAATTGGCGCAGCAATGGCAGGTTGGTACGGTACGGCGATGCTATGCTATGTGACACCCAAGGAACACTTGGGATTGCCGGATGCTGAAGACGTGCGGAATGGATTAATCGCCTATAAGATTGCGGCTCATGCTGCCGATATCGCACGGCATCGTCCGGGGGCACGCGATCGCGATGACGAACTCTCTAAAGCTCGTTACAATTTCGACTGGAACCGCCAGTTTGAATTGTCCCTCGACCCCGAACGCGCCAAAGAATATCACGACGAAACTCTGCCAGCAGATATTTACAAAACTGCTGAATTCTGCTCGATGTGCGGCCCCAAATTCTGCCCGATGCAGACAAAAGTGGATGCCGATGCTTTGACAGAACTAGAGAAGTTTTTGGCGAAAGAACCAGTAACCCAAAGCTAGTTCTTTTAAACGCAAAGTAACGCAGAGCATAATTACTTTGCGTTACTTTGCGAAAACCTTTGCTTCCTTTGCGTTGAAAAATCTTATCTAAGTTGACGCGATCGCTCCTGAATCTCTGGAATCGAAAATACTGCCTGAAACTTTAGCCCAACTGACTGATAAAACTCCGCTCCCCCCTGCTGCCTGTCTACCAGCGAAATCACCTCATCAACGCTGTATCCGGCATCTCGCAGCCGCTCAACGGCTTTCATGGCAGATTGACCCGTTGTGACAACATCTTCCAAAACGACCACTTTCGCACCCGCAGGGAGAATTGGACCTTCTATATAAGCTTGTGTTCCGTGTCCCTTGGCTTCTTTGCGAATAATTAGCGCCGGTAACAGTCGATTTTCATAAGCAGAAACCACACTCACCGCTGTCACAATCGGATCGGCTCCCAGCGTCAATCCGGCAACGGCCTGGGTATCCATCGGCAGCAACGATAACAGAATACGACCCGTTGCCAAAGCTCCTTGGGGATGGAGCGTGACTGGCTTGCCATTAATGTAGTAAGAACTGCGCTGCCCCGAAGACAGCACAAAATCTCCCTCCTTATAAGCCAGATGGCAAAATAAATCCAGCAATTGCTGGCGTAGTGTTGTTAGATCAGCAGTAGCATAAGAGCCAGTTAAATCAGCTTGGGGTTGGATTTCGTGGATCATCACTAGGACAGAAAAAGAGTAGAGCTATGACAATTTGACCAACAATCATCCTAAACTTAAACTGAAGAATAGTATTCAGCCAAAGTTGAGGGACGAGATGGGAATGCGCTTGACTAATTTAATGAGTGTGTTGGTTCTCAGTGCCGCTTCGACTGTCATTGCCTCTAGCGCGATCGCTCAGCAAACATCGATTCCGGACTTGTTTAATCGAGCGATCACTGAAAAATCTAAAGACTTTTTCGGCAACGAATCTACCCGGCGAGATATAGATTTCATCATTGGCCCTAGTTTCCCGGAAAACGAGATCGAGCAAGACGCTAAGACACTAGATAACCTTTATCGGGAGCTACTCTGGCAGCAGGTTTCCAGTGACTTTATTATTCGCACTCCCGATCTTCCTAATCCTTTCAACACCTCAATTCTGCAAAGTCCGGCTATTAATGTAAACGTTACGGGTACTGGTAGACCCTTAACAGGCAGTGAGTTCGTATTTGAGAACCCTCCACAGCCGTAAATCAGAAAAAGAAGGAAAGGCAAGCAAACATTGCTTGCCTTTCCTTCTTTTTCTGCCTTGTGGCGATTTAAAGTTGAAGCTTTTCAAAATTCATAGGACGAGATTTAAACAAGCGTGCAGGGCTTATTTTTTATAAATTCTATTTTTTGAATTGACGTTAAGCTTCCAACTTACTTTGTTCAGTTGCTCTCCAGCATTTTGAAATATCTAGCGTTTTGGATAGTCTCCTATAATTTCCCATAAAAGTAAATTATCAAGATAATTCAATTAATTGGTTTCTTAAACTCACGCTCCGTTAGTAAGCTACATTCATCCTGAGCGCTAGCGCGGTTCTGGGGAATTTGCTTCAAAGATATTGAATTTATTGGAATGCGCCCTACCGGAATCGAACCAGTCTGAAGGCGAATTATGAGTTCGCTGCCTCCCCAATCGGCCAAGGGCGCGTGATTGATTTCCTCGCCAGCAATACTGGCTGGATTGTTATTTTATACAATTATGCACGCTAAGTCCACTCGAAAGCGGATGCGTAGTATGATTCCTGATAACAAATTATAAACGCTGTTTTCTAAAATAGAGATAAATTAGCCCCGTGACATTGAGTGATTCGCTATCATAGGTTCCACTGCTGTCAGTCCTAAGCTATGGATAGCAGTTAGTCAGTGTCGCGGCAATTTTTGTAGCTTGAGCAACCAATGAAACTAAATTCAACTGTCGCACTTACGTTAATTTTGCTTGCCATGATGTTAGGTGCTGGCTTTGTAAGTGCGATGTGGGGGTTTACTGTAGGTCATGAAGCCCTTAAAGGAGTAACACAGCCGGATGTGCGCCCTACCAATAAATTGGCTGGCACCAAGCGGGCAACTCCTGGTAAAGAAGGACTGGCAATTTTGCGCGAGGCTGATATCGTAGCAAGTGCCAGAGCACAAATGAGTGGCAAGGCTAAACCCGTTATTAAGCCGGTACAAGAGCAAACCAAAAGCAACACCGAGCCTAGCACTCCTGAGCCAACCTCTGAGCCGGAAAGTAAACAGCAAAATTTCCCGATTACAAGTCAGGACAAGGGGGTGAAGTTGGAGATCGGCTCAGCGCGTCAGCAAGGAGGATCTTTGTTGCTGAATGTGAGTATGAAGAATGAAGGAGGGAATGCTGTACGGTTTCTGTATAGTTTCTTGAATGTAACCGACGACCAAGGTCGAGCTTTAAGTGCTGTGACTGAAGGTTTGCCAGGAGAATTGCCACCAAATGGGCAAAGCTTTTCGGGGACAGTGAGTATTCCCACGGCATTATTGGAAGATGCTAAGCAGCTTTCTTTGACTCTGACAGATTATCCCGATCAAAAACTCCAGCTAAAAATGTCTGGAATTCCAGTGGTGAAGTAGGCGTTAGGAGTTAGGTGGTAGGTAATAGGAGCTTTTTGTGTACTGTAACTGCACAGTGGGTAGTAGATTCTACCCACTCCTCATTACCGACTACCAATTACCGACAATTCGTTGCCCATTGCCCAATACCCAATACCCTGGTGACGGATGGATACCCCCGTGTTGGCGATCTTGACGGTGAATGCTTTTCCTAGGCTCACCGCGCAAGACGTTTTGCTGCGATTATTATCGGTGCTACTGCTAATTGCGATTAATGGTTTTTTTGTGATCGCTGAGTTTTCGATAGTTTCGGTGCGGCGATCGCGCATCAATCAGCTAGCCGAAGCGGGCGATATTCAGGCAAAAACGGTTCAAAAATTACAACGCAGCATCGATCGGCTGCTTTCTACGACTCAGCTAGGGATTACTCTCTCTAGTTTGGCTCTCGGCTGGATAGGCGAGAGTACAATGGCAATTTTAGTATCCGCTTCAATTGCCCACTTGCCTCTGTCTTGGACGGTCAAAGCAGCGATCGCTCATTCCCTTTCAGTGCCAGTTGCTTTCTTCCTGATTGCCTATCTGCAAATTGTTTTGGGTGAACTCTCCCCGAAATCAGTGGCGCTGCTTTACTCAGAGCAGATGGCAAGGTTTTTGGGACTTCCAATCAGAGCAATCGACCGCTTTTTTAACCCGTTTATCTGGATTCTCAATCAATCAACCCGCTTGCTCTTGCGGCTGGTAGGCATTCAGTACACCGGACAAGGCTGGTATGCGCGCGTTACCCCCGAAGAATTGCAAATGATTATCACCACAGAGCGCGAGTCTACAGGACTGGAAGCCGAAGAACGAGAGTTGCTCAACAACGTGTTTGAGTTTGGTGAGGTGTTGGCGGAAGAGGTGATGGTTCCCCGCACCAGCATTGCCTCTATTCCCTGTGACGCCACTTTTCAAATCTTTCTAGATGAAATTACCGCCACGGGTCACTCCCGCTATCCCGTCACCGGAGAATCCCTCGACGATATTCGCGGCATTATTTACTTCAAAGAGTTAGCTGAACCTCTCGCCAAAGGCGAACTAACCCTAGATACAGCGATTCAGCCTTGGATTAGACCCGCTCGATTTGTGCCGGAAGGACAGCCTTTAAGCGAACTTTTGCCAATGATGCAGCGAAGTCACCTGGCAATGGCAATCGTTGTGGATGAATTTGGCGGCACCGCTGGGTTAGTAACAATTGAGGATTTAATTGCTGAAATTATCGGCTACGAGCCAAAATCTGAGGATAAAGAAGAGTTCGCTGTACAAATTTTGGATGAGCAAACTTTTCTGGTGCAAGCACAGATGAATTTGGAAGAAGTCAACGAATTTCTCGATCTCAACTTGCCTCTGATTGATAAATACCAAACTTTGGGCGGCTTCGTGCTTTACCACTATCAGAGAATTCCTACTCAAGGCGAAACCCTGCGCTTTGACAACCTTGAGCTGAGCATCGTTTCCGCTGAAGGTCCACGACTGCACCAAATTCGCATTCACCGACAACAGGAGACGACATTTCCTAGCAACGAAGCCAACGGGTCTGATGGCTTAGATTCTGATACATTAAATTCTGATATAGATGCCAAGGTTGCAGGGGATGACACCGAGGAATCCGAAATGACAAATCAGGAATCAGGAGTCAGCAGAAATTTTGAATGATTCTGATATAGATGCCAAGGTTGCAGGGGATGACACCGAGGAATCCGAAATGACAAATCAGGAATCAGGAGTCAGCAGAAATTTTGAATGATAGCGTTTGGATTTCAACTTGCCACCCGTTTAAAGCTGGGATATGTCCAGTTTTAATGACTCTTCGCTGCATAGGGAAGCGGATCTTGTAATCCCAGCTCAGCAAAAGCAGCTAGACGTAACTGGCAGGAATCACAAACGCCACAAGCCACTTCGCCTCCGGTATAGCAAGACCAGGTTTGCTCCCAAGGAACGCCTAACTGATTTCCGAGCTGAATGATTTCCGTTTTTTTTAGGTCTATTAGGGGCGTCATGATACTAATCGGCTGTCCTTCTCGTCCCTGTCTCGTTCCCAGTCGAAAGACTTCCTGCATTGCTTGGACATAATCGGGACGGCAATCTGGATAGCCAGAATAATCTAAAGCATTAACGCCAATATAAACCCGCTGGGAGTTGATAGTTTCTGCATAAGCGAGGGCAAAGCTCAAAAAGATGGTATTTCGGGCGGGGACATAGGTCACGGGGATACTTTGAGCCATTTCATCAAGCGATCGCCCTTCAGGTACGTTAATGGCACTATCTGTGAGCGCAGAACCGCCCCAGAGACGCAAATCAAACGCCACTACCTGATGTTCTCGTACACCAGCCATGTGAGCGATTGCTGTCGCAGACTCTAACTCTCGCTGGTGGCGCTGCTGGTAATCAAATGAAATGGCATAACACTCACAGCCATCAACCTTTGCCTGGTACAGTACCGTCGAAGAATCTAACCCCCCAGACAACAAAACAACCGCTTTCACTTCCTAGCCCCCTCATCCCCAGATTTTTACTTCTGCCAACTTTCAGATGTTTCCCACCATCACTTCTTGATAATTGACCGCTCATTGGCTACTAAATTCCTCAGCCCTCAAGTCCTCGACCCGCAACCCTCAATTCTCAGCCCTCGCCAAATGGACGGGAGAGAAAGTGACACATTTACCAGTTGCTGATTTACAAACCTCAACAAAATGGAAGATGAGCTAAGTCTCACAAATTTGAGAAAGTTAGACACAGCTTTGAAATTCTTCACAAAAGAAGGCACTATGATACCATCTGGATCGTCTCAAGCGACTAAACGTTGCCAATTGATTTAATCCTAGTGGTGGAGGAGCATACAGGAGTGCAAGATAGCATGCCAGCAAGACAGCCAGACGCTCATCAGCAGCGTAACCAGCCTCAACCAATCCGCATTGGCGTGATTGGAGTCGGCAATATGGGACAGCATCACACCCGCGTTCTGAGTCTGCTTAAAGATGTTGAACTGGTTGGTGTATCAGATATTAATGTTGAACGGGGTTTGGATACTGCGAGTAAGTATCGCGCCCGCTTTTTTGAAAATTACCATGACTTACTCCCCTATGTAGACGCTGTCTGCATTGCCGTTCCGACAAGGCTGCATCACGAAGTTGGCATGACTTGCCTGCAAGCAGGGATTCATGTCTTGATTGAAAAGCCGATTGCCGCTAGTATTGCCGAGGCTGAATCCCTCGTCAATGCCGCAGCCGAATCTCACTGTATTCTCCAAGTAGGGCACATTGAGCGGTTTAATCCGGCTTTCCAAGAACTCAGCAAAGTTCTGAAAACAGAAGAATTGCTTGCCCTAGAGGCTCATCGCATGAGTCCTTACTCACAACGGGCTAACGATGTTTCTGTAGTCTTGGATCTGATGATCCATGATATTGACCTGCTGCTAGAACTCTCTGCTGCGCCGGTGGTTAAGTTAACAGCCAGCGGTAGCCGCGCCGCTGATTCTGGCTATCTAGATTATGTGACTGCTACCCTTGGCTTTGCCAATGGAATTGTCGCTACGCTAACAGCTAGTAAGGTGACACACCGCAAAATTCGTCGCATTGCTGCCCATTGTAAAAATTCTCTAACTGAGGCAGATTTTCTCAACAATGAAATTCTGATTCACCGGCAAACGACTGCCAATTATATGACAGATTATGGTCAGGTGCTTTACCGACAGGATGGGTTAATTGAGAAAGTCTACACCAGTAATATTGAGCCACTTCACGCGGAGTTAGAGCATTTTGTTAACTGCGTGCGCGGTGGGAATCAACCCTCTGTAGGCGGCGAACAGGCGCTTAAGGCGTTGCGTCTGGCGAGTCTGATCGATCAAATGGCTCTTGATGGTCAGGTTTGGCAGCAACCAGATTGGGATTGTCGGTGTCTGAGTTCTCCGGCTGTAGCTGTTTCCTTTTAAAAAATTAAAAATTAAAAATTAAAAATGGAAGGGGTGTTGTAGAAGTAGTGTTAATTAGCTTGGAAACCTTTGTATAACAGAGCTTCTACTACTGATTAACACTATATGTTTACCACTACCAAAATAAAAATTCCGCGATTTTTAATTTTTAATTTTGCATTTTTAATTGATTGAGCGATCGCCCAATTTCTTCATTAATCAGCTGATTTCCTTGAGGGCTGAGATGGATATGATCTCGGTACAGGGTTTCTGGCTGCTCTTTTGAATTGAAAATGGGCAGAAAATCTATGTAGGCAATCCGCTGGTTTTGGGTTAAGTCAATGAGGCGCACTCGCGCTTTTAGTTCATAATCACGGGGACCCGGTTCACCCACTTCCCGCTTTAGGGGCGTCATTGCGAGCAAGAAGCGGGCACCTTTTTGCTGTGCAATTGTCTGGATTTCTTGAATGGCTTTTAAATTAAAGCCAACGCGATCTCCTGATTCCGCGTTCACTGCTTTCATCTCTGGTACTGGCGGTGCCTTTAACAAATAGCGGCTGAATGCCTCTACAAGCGCTAGGGGCGGTTTTTGGTTGGGGTAATTGCGATCGCGCCCTACAGGGATTGAAGTCGGCGCAGTCCCGAACAGATCGTCAGTATTAATCAGCAATACGACTACCTGAGCGTCGAACGTGCCAAACTGCTTTAGGTACGCTAATTCATTGCGTGGACACCAGGAGTTCGCTGAAGCGTTGAGAACTTCTACCTGGTTGAAAGTTTTACTATCGATAGATGATTGCAACTGCTGAGTCAGCATGGCTGAAAGTGTCATAGCCTGATCTGTCCACCAGCCACCATTTGCGATGGAATCTCCTAACAGCAGCACCCGCCATGTAGATTCTGGGCGAGTTTCTGTTGTTGTTGGGCTTCGCATCGAAAACTGATTAATTTCTATCAGATTGCCAAACCTGCGAGTCCGCTGATTTGGCGCTAATAAATATCCAATCTGTTCATCGGCAATATAAATTAAGGGATTTCCAAAACCAAATAACAGCCGCAATCCCACCTCTATCGCCAGTACCAACCCCACAATAACTGCCAAAACAATCAGCGCGATTTTCATGGATAATTCCCGGTGTACATAGATCGTGAACCGATCTAGCTTAGATATTGCAGCACTTCAGTTTTACAGTCTTAAAAGTCGCTCCCATCTTAACCCAACCCATTGATGACCCATTCGGGTGATAGACGAATTTTCCATTACCGGCTAACCTAGTCATGAGTACGATATGTTTACAAATCGTTGTCTAGCTCCGAGCCAAGGAGGATCGCAGCCTTATGTCAGACTTGAACCGTGGAATTATGAAGTTCGAGGGAGCTGATAGCCCAAAAGCGATCGCCATCTCATCCGTGTTAGTTTTGGGCGGTATTGCTTTCCTCGTCTGGTGGGCACTCCATTCAGCCTACGCTATGTAACCCGTTACTAAACCGAGGCAACCACCGATGCTGATGAAGCCATAAGTTCAATTGATGGGTTATCTCAAAGTTTCTGTAAAACTCCCTTGTTCAGGGAGTTACTTTGTTATTTAACCCAAAATATCTTTCGTGTATCTTTATGCCCTCAGGCTGCATGGGGCTATACAAACATTTCGCTCGACTAAAGACAAGTGAAAAGTTTTCAAACCCACAGAGATGGGTTTGGTAGTGTAGCCGTGATTTAAAGCCTCTGGATGCAAGATACAAGTTTTTCAGAGTCTCTTTTTGAAATTGACTCTGGAATTTTTATTGGCTATTTTTCATCAAAAAAGAATTATGGCAAGCATTCGGGATATCCTCGATTATTATCGAAAATATCGGATAGTCGCGCTTTTAAGTATTACGGCATCTAGCCTCTTTGAAATCATCGATCTCGTAGTTCCTTACACCATTGGGCAGATTCTCAACGTGCTGTCCAGTCAACCCTTGGATAAGGGATTGCAAAAGGCGATCGCTCTCGTTGCTGAGGTTAGTAATTTACCGGCAAATCGATTCCTCTCTCTGTCTGTGCTGATGGGATTAATCTTGTTAGTCACCGTCGTTAGAGCGCCGATTCAGCCTTGGTTCAGCCTTTGGTTTCACTGGGATACAGCTTTGCGATCGCGTCGAGATCATAGCATAAAAGTCCTAGAAAAAATTGTCACTCTACCGCTAGAATTCTACGAAGAAAACAACCCCGGACGGATTGCCGGACGAGTCGCTAGAGGACTCGCTAACCACACCTGGACTTATCCTGAAGTCGCTGGACAGTTGATTCCTAAACTTGTCCGAGTGCTGGGCATCTTTGCGATGATCTGGTTAATTGAGTGGCGAATTGCCGCAATTTTCCTAATTTCCTTCATCTTCATCCTCAGCTTTACCCTCAAAGACCTCAAGCAACTGAGCGATCGCGAACAGAAACTAGATCGATATCAGGAAAATACCGAAAGTCGTACTTCAGAAATTATTACCAACATTAAAACAGTCAAAGCCTTCGCCACAGAACAGACAGAACTAGAGCGTCAACGACAGCGGCTAGAACGGGAGTTCAAAGTCGTTGACTACCGCATCCATAGAGGTTATGTCATCCTAGCTACTACCCAAAGGACAATCATCCAGTTTTGTGTCTTTTTGGTACTCGGTTTGACCCTCAGCGCCACCTTACAGGGAAAGATTTCTCTAGGACACTTCGTTACCACGTTGACAGTCTCCAGCATGGCGTACTCAGAGCTAGAACCTATCAGCAACCTGGCTGAGATATTTGCTCGTCGCTATGCCTCCATGCTCCGTTTCCACGAGTTCATGCACGTACCTGTAGGCGTAGATGCGGTCATTCTGTCTCAAACCAGAACGCAGACGGCAGAAGGAGGAACTCAGGATTCTCGTGGTTCTGAATTGTCCTATCAATTTACCGGCAAAGTCGAATTTTCCCATCTGAGCTTTGGCTATGACAGCGATCGCCCAGTTTTAGAAAACATCAACCTACTCATCGAACCTTATCAAACTGTAGCGCTGGTCGGGCGTTCGGGGTCGGGTAAGTCTACCTTAGTCAAGCTTCTGTTCCGGTATTTTGAACCCCATCAAGGTCAGATTTTAATGGATGGTCAAGACATTCGCACTTTGGATGTCACTGGCTATCGGCGGCGTCTGGCAATTGTTCACCAGGAAGTAGATATTTTCAACGGGACTTTGCTTGAAAACCTTACCTATGGCAACCCCAAAGCTACGGTTGAACAGGTTCAGGAAGCTTGCCGCATTGCCAGAGTAGACGAAGTCATTGAGCATCTGCCGCAAGGGTACTACACCGTTGTTGGAGAGCGGGGAATGCGCCTGTCTGGGGGACAACGACAGCGCTTGGGAATTGCTAGGGCACTCTTGGTCGATCCAGATATCCTCATCTTTGATGAAGCAACTTCTAGCCTCGACTACGAATCTGAGCGCTCAATTCAGTTGGCAATGCGTAGCATCCTCGGCACCCGCACCACCATTATCATTGCTCACAGACTTAGTACCATCCGGGAAGCAGACAAAATTGTCGTTCTCGATCAAGGTCAAATTGTAGAAGTCGGTAGCCATGCTGAACTACTGCGCCACGAAGGGATTTACCGACGTTTGCACTCCCTACAAGAAACAGGTGAGCTACTCTAAAGTTAAAAGGAAAAAGGCAAAAGTGAAAATCTTTCTTTTTCCTTTTGCTTTTTAACTTTTGCCTTTTACAGCTTCCCGTGATTTTTTTACCCGTTCAGTCATATCTTCTGGTTACTTCCGATCTTGGCCCCCTTTTAGGGAGTATTTGGCTCGATATCGCGGTACTGGGATTGATGCTTTTACTTTCTGCTTTTTTCTCCGGCTCGGAAACGGCGATTACAGCCCTCGACAACCTTAAACTCAGGGCGATGATTCAAGAGCAGGGAGACCCACGCCGGATGTTTGCGCTGGTCTTAGAAAATCGGGGCCGATTTATCACTACCCTCCTAGTGGGTAACAACCTGGTCAATAATTTTTCGGCGATTCTAACTAGTAACTTATTTGCTCTCTGGTTAGGGAATGCAGGATTAGGAATTGCTACTGCTGTTATTACTTTTCTAGTGCTGATTTTTGGGGAAGTTACACCTAAATCTCTGGCAATCAACAATGTGATGCCAGTTTTTAAGTTTGCCGTTCGCCCAATTTACTTGCTATCTATCGTTCTCGGTCCACTCGTTTATTTATTTGAGAAAATAACTCAGCGGGTAATTCGCCTGTTTCAGGGGGGTGTTGTCCAAGAGGGAGAGTCTTTACGGGATCTCCAGCTGATGATTGAAATTTTGGGAGGCAAGGGGCACCTAGATTTACACAGACACCAGTTGCTGAATAAAGCCTTGATGCTAGACAGCCTCAGCACCCGCGATCTCGTTAAGCCACGGATTGACATGAGGACAATTTCCCATGAAGCGACGTTGCAGGAGTTTGTGAATCTGTGTCTGGAGACAGGATATTCCCGTATTCCTGTGCAGGAGGAGTCTAAGGATCAAATTGTCGGCGTTGTTCACCTGAAGCGAGCGCTCCAGCAGCTGAGGTTTTTGAAAAAAGAAGGGATTGATAATGGCTTGGTTACAGAGGCGATGGACCCGCCAGTATATGTGCCGGATACGAAACGGGCTGCCAATCTACTGAAGGATATGTTGCAACAACGCCTCCACATTGCCATCGTCGTCGATGAGTATGGGGGCACGGTGGGGTTGATAACGCTGGAAGATATTCTGGAGGAGCTAGTTGGCGAAATTTACGATGAGAGTGATTTTCCCAGTCGAGCGATCGCTACCAGAAATGCCACGCGCTCTGGTGGCGGCTGAGTCAAGGAACAGGAATCAATGTAGCACTAAGCGATGTAGGTTCCCGCTCTCATCCTTCTACTTGCACTGTCCCTCACTTTTTCCACAGCTATAAAATCAATTTGCAAAAAAACTTTTGCATTTTCTAAACCTTGTGCTACGATTATTAATCGTGGAACAAATGGGTCGATGCCCGAGTGGTTAATGGGGGCGGACTGTAAATCCGCTGGCTATGCCTACGCTGGTTCAAATCCAGCTCGGCCCACCACACAATAAAAGTTCTGAGTTATAAATTTTGAGTTATTATTTCAAGATAACCAGCTCAAAATTTAACACTTACAACTTCTAAAACTGCCCGTGTGGCTCAGTGGTAGAGCACACCCTTGGTAAGGGTGAGGTCACGAGTTCAATCCTCGTCACGGGCTTTTTAAGCGAATAACCTATCGAAGTTTCATCTGGATTAGCCTACCTCAGAAGCAATATTTCTAGGGATCTATCTGCTCTTAGGGATATCCAGTGAGCATTTTCTGATTAATCGAGTACGCAAATCGCTCTATCACTAGAGATACCCAAAGGAAAGCTCATTTATTGACCACTGCTAAAGCGTTTAAAGGCGCTGTCGTGAAAAACTTTAGCAGTTAAAACTATAGGATGATGGAGTAGAGATAAAAGCAATACGCAGTTTGATTCCTGACTGGCTCAATACAAGTCATAAATGACGAAGGATTTTGCCAGAACCCATGAATATCAGACTCGCTCAAACAAAAAAACAATTTATCCGCTATTTACAAAATTTTTAGAGACCACAACTATAGGGGGAGCGAAAAGCAATAGATGACGGTAATTTCTCTAATCCGGCTTTGGACAAAATACGAGAAAAACTCGTGTAGAGTATCGCCGATCCTATAAGAATCGGCTGATTTTGAGGAACCCTGATTTACAGGCTAAACATCAACTCAGTTGTGGGTGTTATAGCTAACATGGTCACTATTTACAAAGCCTATGATGATAAATATGCGGGTGTTTTTGCCTTGAACCCCTGTTCACCCAATTTTTGAAAATAAGGATTTGTATTGAGTTAAAACGGGTGCGGAGGGACTCGAACCCCCGCCAAACTGCTTAGAAGGCAGCTACTCTATCCACCTGAGTTACGCACCCACCTAAAAACACATCAGCAAAATTTGCTCTGTCGTAAATTGTATCTGTGTCGAGCACTGCAAAGCAACCCAGAAAGCCAAAGCTTTCTAAATATATCGCTCAAGCAGCTTTAAGCTCAATGTAAACTAGAAACCAACATATTCAGACATTTGGATAGGATAGTGTATTAGTCAAGGTGATATGCGCTACGCGGACGCACTCGCGGCGTTGTCCGATGTTAACCCAGCACTAGGGCTGGATCGCACCTTTGAATAGTTGCGTGGCGATCGCTTTTTAGCCGCACAACGCCCCCGGTCAAGTCAGGAGTCATTTGCCAGTGTCATGTTTATTCTGAAACGGCAGGATGTTGAAATTTCTAGCATTCAGCACCCCAAGCGGGAGCAGCAGATCCCGATTCTCACTTATCAGGGGCAAACTTTTCGCTTGATCAGTGTATTTGCGGCTAATCAAGCAGAAGAAGCCAGAGCCTTTTGGCGAGACCTTACTGATAACCGTGGCAAAGCCTGCGTTTTGCTGGAAGAGCCTGATCGGTATAGTGTGTGGGGCAAAATTCGTCTAGATCAGCTGGCTGCGGAGGCTAGCAGTGATGTCAAAATTGTTCCTCTAACCCAAGCTTGCCTATTGTTGCTCCAGGCGGTTTACATAGACGTTGAAGATTTATTAGGAAACAGACAAGCCGGATTATTTCAAAAAGACCTGAGTGATGTCTTCCGTCAGTGGCACTTTCCTAGTGCAGATGGGGCGGAAGCTGTAAAAAACTTGCTAACGATGGACCCCTTGACTAGCCTCCAAATTCCCCTTTGGGAGGAACATCATCTGATCACCTTGTTACAAGAATTGCATCGCCTGGGGAAGGAATATTTCGGCAATACCCACTTTGCCCAAGGAGTAAACGATACATTACAAGATATGCAACCGGCAGAGCGGTCTCAGTTCCTGGAGTGGCTGAATCAATCTCCCCTAGGTAAGCTGTGGCGATAATCTGAAAAATGTTCAAGACATGTGCCAAAGCTTGCATTAAGATGAGACACTTGCGCTTCTTAGAGGAGATTTGTTAGTTGATTATTAATTGAATTGCATTGGCGATTAAACCTTGCGTGCATCCTTGTTTTGAAAAACTATGAGCAGTTCTTTAGATAAGTCGTCGGAAAAAACATCCGGTTTAGAATCCTTTCTGAACGTACAGACCGTAATCATTGCGGGAATAACCTGGGCTGTGCTAGCACTGCTGTATTTTCTACTGTTTAGCATTTCAGCGCCCGGCGAAAATCCTCCGCTTTGGTACACGATTGGAACTTACATTTTTGAAGAGGTGGCTTACTTAGGGGCAGCAGTGCTGTGTTTTAGAAACTGGCGCAGTCCCCAGATTGTCAGCGGACGTAACGTCTGGCTGGGATTTGGGCTGGGGATGCTGTGCTATTTTCTGGGAAACCTGTTGTTTTGCTACTGGGAACTGGTTTTACATCAAGACCCCATTGTGTCGCCTGGGGATTTGTTTTTTGTACCTGCCTATTTGTTTCTAGGCTGGGGAATGATTTTAGCGGTCATCTCCCGGCGACTGAATCTAGAAGTTTGGCAGTGGGCAGTCGTGGCAGCGATCGCAGTTGCCGGAATTGCCTTAGCAGTCTGGCTACACGTTGCCGCCCCTGATAAGGAATCATCAGCAACTCTACCCTTACCCGCAGTAACAACAGAGGTGGCTAAAGCGACTTCATCCAAGAAAGCGATCGCTGCCACCAAAGCACCAGCAGTGAATAAAACCGCTACTGTAGTAAAAACAGCACAAGCAAAACCCTCGGCTCCTACTAGAGAAAATCAGGCTCCAGCCTGGGTTCTATCAGTGGAAAAATTTCTAAAGCCATTAGAGCAATTTCTGAACATTTTTTACGTTGTTAGCGATATCTTTCTGTTGATTGTTGCCTCGACTGTATTGCTAGCATTTTGGGGAGGTCGTTTTTCTCAGTCTTGGCGGATGATTGCTGGGGCAGCTTTTTCATACTATGTTGCCGATATGTGGCTGAACTACGCCGATGCTTTCATTGATGATTATCAAAGCGGAGGACTATTGGAAGTATTTTGGGTTTTCAGCGGCGTCCTGTTTGCCATCGGCGCTGTCCTGGAATTTGATACATCCAGTCGTTCCCGTCGTACCGGACGCAAACGTGCTTAGGAAGTAGCATGAGTGTGAGAAAACTCTCTGAATTAGATAAGCGCGACATCCTCAACCTGTATCGACAGCCAGGAGAGACAACCTCAACCCTGGCTAGTCGTTATGATGTCAGTAATTCAACGATTAGCCGTCTTTTAAAAACTCGTCTATCCGAGCAAGAATATGAAGCTCTGATACAGCAAAAGCGAACCAATCGCTCCCACTCGATTTCCGAACCTGTCACTGAAGCTGATGAGGAGCCAGTAGAAACATCGCTTACTACATCGACAGAGAACGAAGAATTCTTTCTTGGCATCCAAGAGTCCTTTGCAGAGAGTGAAGAATCCTTGAATGCAAGCCCTAGCGCCCCGCGGCGTCGTAGGCGTTCCTCAGTTCCTACTGAGGAAGAGAAGGCACAAGAGCCGGAAAACATTCCTGTCGAAATTTTCTCTGGAATCGATTCCTCTATGCCCCTCTTTCAGGTGGCTGTAGATGCAGTACCAAGTAATAGTCCCAATTTACTTGATAAAAATTACAGTACAGAAGCCAGTGTCATACAAGAGATGCTGGGGGAAGACCTAACTGATTTAGAGGACGACGAGGACGGCGAGGACGATGAGGAGGACGACGATTTAGAAGACCTCGAAGATGAAGACGACTGGGAGGATGATACAGCAACTCTCGAAAGTCCAATTCCAGCAGGAACATTTAAGCGAGCAAATCGCGCTAGTGTTCAAGTTTTACCACTTTCTAACGCGGTGCTTCCCAAAACCTGCTATTTAGTGGTAGACCGAGCAGCGGAATTGATAGCGAGACCTATGCGAGAGTTCAGTGACCTCGGACAAATTCCTGCCCAAGAGGTTCAGCAGAGAACACTCCCAGTTTTCGATAACCATCGGGTAGCTCGAAGGTTTTCTAACCGCACCCAACGAGTGATTAAAGTTCCAGATGGCAGGATGCTTCAGAAAACTTGTTCGCAACTGCAAGCGAAGGGAATTACTCGCTTGCTGATTGATGGTCAAGTGTATTCGTTATAAGAGGCAGTGGTGAAACGCCGTCAAGTTCTCAAACAGCTGCTACAAACATCCGGCGGGCTGATTGCTGCTAGCTTACTCCCAGGCTGTCAGTTAGCAGGGTCAGTGGAGCCGCTGTTTTTGCTTGACCTGCTCAAGCCAGACTCAAAACTGCCAGAACACCTGCTCACGTCATTGAGCGAATTTTATGTGCAATCTTATGCCTTGCCGCCTAGGATTAATCTTGACAACTGGCGGTTAAAAGTTACGGGTGCGGTTGCCCAGCCTCTGACGCTGACCTTTCAAGACATTGTGGCAGCGCCGCAGGAAAATTTTTACCTGACAATGGAGTGCATTGGCAATCCCAGTGGCGGCAACCTGATTGGAAACGCTCAGTGGACAGGTACCCCTTTGCTACCTTTTCTAGAGCAAGCTGGCGTTAAATCAGAGGCGATAGAACTTAGGCTGCACGGAGCTGATTCTTACGAGACAACATTGCCAGTTCCAGAAGTCATGAGAAAAGAAGTGCGACTGGTTCACCAGATGAATGGCGAAGCTCTCACTCAGTCTCATGGCTACCCTTTACGCATCATAATTCCCGGTCACTTTGGTCAGAAGCAACCCAAATGGCTGGTCGAGATTGAAGCTATCAGCAGCCAGAAGCGAGGTTTTTGGGAACGTCAAGGCTGGTCTGATACAGCGGAAATTCCTACTCATGCACTGATGCGCCAAGTACAAAACACTCGTGTCTGGAACCGACAGCATCGGTTGCATTTGGGGCGCACAGGTGAAACAGGTTGGGCAAACGGCATTTTGATTGCTGGTGTTGCTTTAGACAAATCTAGTCCGATTACAGCCATTGAGGTCAGTACCAACGATGGTAAGACTTGGCAGAATGCTGAGCAAAATCAACCGGCGTCTCCCCACGAGTGGACGCTCTGGCGTTATTTATGGATGCCCCAGCAGCCGGGAAGTTATACTTTACTTGCTCGCGCTACGTCTTCACGCCAACAGCAGCCACTGAAAGATGAGAATCGAATGGATGGCAGTAGTGGCATTCTGCGAATTCAAGTGAGTTTGCAAGAGTGATTGAATAAAATTGAGAAATCAGTAGAGACCCGAAGTTTTGCGTCTTTGTTTAAAATAGCCCTCTTTTGTCAAACTGGGGTGAAACCTTAATTTTTGGTGGGCTATAACAACGTAAATTCGTTGAATTTTCCCAAGTGACAAAAGAGGGATAGGGTTTGAGAAACAGATACCTGTGTAGATGTATGGCAGTCTGCCCCCACACGCAAACAGAGTAAGCCCCTGTTATGGATGAATCTTGACTCACAGAGTCTATTGCTTGTTTAACGAGGCTTCAACTGTTTATAAAAACTCAAAGAATTTATAGATAAAGTGACCACCGTATTTTTACGGAAAATAAGTTTTCTATAGAATTATCATTAGAGAAATCACTCAATTATTGAGTTTTGAAAAAAGATTAAAAAATATTTGTAACATCATCTGTTTGAGCCTTCTAGGGGGGGTAGTCTAGAGAAGTAAAATATTTTTTAAAATATTGATGAGTAACAGATAGAAGCTGAGTGAAGAAAGATTCTGTTATAAAAGTAACCGCCAAAAAGGCAGTTATTAAGCCAAGTAAGATTTGTTTCAAGCCTCTTCAACGGTTTATATAAACTAGGGAGCGATCGCGCTATGGAAGTAAGCCATTTACTAAAGCTTTATGAAGACGGGCAAAGAGACTTTGCTGGGATCGATCTCAACGGAAGTGACTTGAGGGGAGTTACGCTAATTGGGGTCAATCTTACGGGCGCTAATCTGAGGGGAGCCAATCTGAGTCGGGCTTTCCTGACGAAGTCCGACTTGACGGGTGCTTATTTGAACTGGGCGGATCTGAGTTTTGTCAAGCTGAGTGAAGGCAAACTGGTAGAGGCAGACTTGACGAAAGCTAACCTCAGTGGCGCATTCTTAGTAAAATCAAAACTGCCTGGAGCCAAACTGAGCGGTGCAAATCTCAGCAATGCCAATCTTCGAGTTGCTAACCTTTGGGGTGCTAATCTCTGTGGAGCAAATTTGCAAAGGATTAACCTGCGGGAAGCGAATCTCAGCGGCGTTAACCTGAATTGGGCTAATTTGTGTGAAGCGAGACTCACGGGCGCGAAATTGTATGGAGCTTCCTTGAGTGGAGTTAACTTCAAAAAAGCTTTTTTAAAAGGATTAGACCTGGGTGGAGCCGATTTAGAGGGAGCCAACCTTAATGATGCCAAACTGAGCGGCGCTAACCTGGAAGGCGCTAACCTGAGTGCAGTGGATCTCAGCGAAGCGACACTGCGTAAAGCCAATCTGAAAGGGGCAGACTTACGGGGAGCCAATCTAGCCAGGGCATCGTTGGAGGGGGCAGACTTGAGCTGGACGATTCTGAGTAGAGCAAACTTGAGTGAAGCAGATTTGAGTGAGGCAAAGCTGGTAGGAACTAACTTGGAAGATGCTCAGATGAATGGCGCTGTGCTGCCGTTAGAACACCGAAACTCACAGTCAGAAGCAACGATTAGTGGCAATGTGACACCGTTTGAACAACCAGTTAGAGTAATGGTTGGGTAGTTGAGAGAACGCTAACCGAGCGTTGCTGATAGATTTAGGCTTTTCTGTGGACTAGGTTACAGGCTATGGATGGAGATTCGGGTGCAACTCGTTACGGTGTAGTGTTGGTAACGGCGTCTTCGCGGCAAGAAGCAGAAGCGATCGCCCAAAATTTAGTTGAATCCCAGCTAGCGGCTTGTGTTAACTTCATGCCAGTGCATTCTGTTTATAGTTGGCAAGGTAAGGTTAACTCAGAAGAGGAGTGGCAGCTAACCATCAAAACAGATTTAGCACAATTTTCCGCTCTCGAAGCCAAGATTCGAGAGTTGCATTCTTATGAAGTACCAGAAATCATTGCTTTGCCAATCTTAGCTGGCTTTCCGCCCTATCTTCAGTGGATTGCAGACAATGTAAAAGGCTATCTGTAGATAGCTGCTTCTAGGCGTGTTGCTAAGTCAATGATGTCTTCAATCCTGGCAATTTGATTGATCCATTCGTCGGGAATATTTTCAACACCGTAATAAATTCCCGCTAAACCACCAGTAACAGCAGCAGTGGTATCTGTATCCTCACCTAAATTTACCGCTTTTAGTACTGCTTCGGCATAAGAGGAGCTATTTAAGAGACACCAAAGCGACGCCTCTAACGTATCAATTACATAGCCTCCAGAGCGGATCGAGTCTATTGGTAAACTGGCAAGTTCACCGCTATTAACTCGTTGGAAGTGATGCTTTTCCTGTGCATATAAAGATTGGGAATAAATCTCTTTGACATCTTGAATGCCTTGCAGATAAGCAGCTTGTGGAGCAAGACCTTTCAATAAACAAACACCAATGCTGATATAAATTCCGCAGGCAATTTGGCTCCTTAGATGAGCGTGAGTGATGCAAGAGACTTGATGCGATCGCTCTATTAGTTCGGGAAAGTCTAGGGTTTTGTGATAGTAAACTAAAGGCAAGATTCGCATCAATGAGCCATTACCATTACTCCTCTCATCTTTTCCTCCCGCTTCTAGGGGTGGAACGCCCTGTTTTAAACGCTTAATAGCATAATGGGTGGTATGCCCGATGTCGAAAACCTCGCCGTAGGGAGTCCAGAAACCCTCGTTAAACCAACGACAGAAAGAGCTAGCGATCGCATCCACAGAAAATCCACTACACAGAGCGTCCGCTAAACAGAAGGTAAGAGAGCTATCATCTGACCAAGTGCCAGCAGGTTGATGATAAGTTCCGTAACCTATCATCTTCGTCACAGGTGACTTTATCCGGTCAATTCTGTTAGTAAATTCGACTGGAACACCCAACGCATCACCGACGCATACACCGATCAGCCCTGCCAAGACTTTAGAGCTTGTTTTCATTTCAAGTGTTTTATCCAGACTACTGATAATTCCAGGGTAGTTTGCGATCGCAATTGTGCGTGCATTCGGCCCGCAGCCATGTTAATAGTTCGCAGGGGATGGCATCATCTCAAGGAGAATTAGATGCTCGAAGGCGTCCTTGTTCCTCTACGCTGCCAAAATTCCTTAACTCTTCGCTCCCACTGCTGCCAGTAAATCATCATATTATCGGGTTCAAACCAGAACACCTCAGCAGGCATTTCCGGAACCGCTACAACCAGCAAGGCATGACTCAGATGGATGCCGGACTCTTGATAAAATTGGTTAACCGCACCCGTGTAAGCCGCTAATTGGATCGGGCTATCGCGGAGGCGTTCGACTGATCCTTTGGGCTTATCGGCAGTTTTCCAATCACAGACGCAGGGAATGCCTTGATAACTCGCAACGCAATCCACTCGACCCGCATAACTCAAATCGTAGTGGAAGACAGACCCTTCCACCAGCCGCACCTCTTGAATGTCCTGCAACACCGGCTCTATACTATCCCAGTAAGGTTTAGCCGCGTCTGGACAGGCGACATTTTCCCCCAGTAGATAGCGCTGAATGTGCTTGTGGGTGGACGTGCCGCGACGGCTAGCAGCACCAGAAATTCGGTTGGCTTCCTCTACTCCGACTCGGTTGCGCCAGTTGAAGAGTGCTTCTCGATCTTCTTGCGGTTTGGTGGCGTTGAGGATAGTGGAGACGCTGGGAAAGCGATCGCCTTTCGCATCCACATAAAATTGTTTTCCATATTCCCGTAGCGTTTTAGCACGGTGATGAGGCAGTAAATTGATATTTAGCGTCATTATTGTTGAGCGATTAAATCAGCCAGTGATGATGTTCATCAACGGCGGCTTTATCATTTATTTAGGAAACTGATAGCTGCTGAGATAGAACTTTCAACTGCATCCTCTTTCTTATGCACCTTGCTCAGCCTGATTCCGTTCCCACTGTCCCGCACCCAAAAGCATAATCCTGAGCATGATGGGGCGACCTTTTGAAGTTCTTTGGCTGTTCCCTATGGCTGTTGTTGTTTTTTATTTTATTTTATTCAAGCCGATGGGCGGATTTGAACCGCCGACCGTTCGATTACGAATCGAATGCTCTACCACTGAGCTACACCGGCACTGCCGATTTACTATCGTAGCAGGTTTAGATAAAAACTGTTGCACCCAATTTTTGGTAAAAAAGCGATCGCGTCCAATTTTCTAGCACCCACCGCCGCCGTTGCTGAACCCCATCATGTCAAGATGGATCTAAAGTCGGTGGGGATCGAGACGGATGGTAGACCCAAAATTAAAAAATCGTGCCCGCAACACCAAAGGCACTCGGCAAGTCAGCGTTGAACAGTATGCACGGCTCAAAGGTGAACTTGCTACTCCCTACAAAGGTCTGAGACAATTTGTTTATGTGGCGTGTGGCGCTTCTGGCTTCATCGGAGGCGTGGTATTTCTTGCTAAATTAGCCTCTGGTCAGGAAATCTCCTCAGCCGTGCCTAACTTGGCGCTTCAAATTGGAGTGGTTGCTTTGATGGTTTGGCTGTTTCGCCTAGAACAAAAATCTGAACGTAAGCTATAAGGCTGAGAATTTCCAGTAATTTTGCGGATTCCCCAATGGGTAAGACAATTTAAGCTTGAAAGAAGGGATCTGGTGAGTATTTCACATCTTTAGAACTTGCGAGGAAAATAGGCTAGATCGGTAATTTGGCTTAACAACCTTCTTGCAGTCTTTGGCTTCCCTTCTTGAAAGCCGATAAAGTTCTGCGTTACTTCATCGGCTAGACGCCTAACCTAAGATAGAGTTCATCCCCAGACATGGAACTAGAACAACGCTTGGGTCTATATCAGGTATTCCTGAAGCTCTATGAGCATCATCGTGGTTTACTAGATGAGATTCTTAAGCTAGAAGATAGCGGCAATAAATTTCTTAGTGGCATTGCACCGCGATATGTACAGGGCGTGGCGCAGGAACAGCAAGTCTATCTAGTCACAAACTTAATAGATGCTAAAACGCAGATGTTGTGTCAGCCGCAGCGGACTTGGACGATGGGACGGTCACGTCAAGTTGCTCTACCGATTCCGGATAGACGGTTGTCTCGTAATCATGCGGCGATTCAATATATCGACAACCAAGGTTTTTATCTGGTTGACTTAAAGAGTACAAATGGGACTTTCGTCAATGGCGAACCCGTATATAAACGTGTTCTTCTTAAGGATGGCGATCGCATTCGCCTAGGTGGTCTTGCTTTTTCCTTTTTCTTAGGAAGTACTATCTGCATGGTGGATAATGTTCCTGCTGGCTTGATGGCAGAAATTAACGCCCTGACCAATGCAGAGCCACCGCTTCCGGTTACAGATTTAGAAATACCGACCGCTCCAACAAAAGTTCATCCGACAAAAGTTCAGACACCGAACACCGAGTGTCAGAAGGATACTTCACATTTTCTAGCTAACTCTGCGGCTATTCGAGATCCATTAGTCTCAGTCGTAGAAACTCCGTTAGAACCTCAGCTAACTCCCACTCAGCAATCAGAAATTTTAGACCGTTTTTTCAGCAGACAGATTTCTGATGTCGGTACAAAGAACTAAAGGTACAAAGAACTAAAATTTATGTAGAAACCCCAGTTTCAAGTAGAAACCGGGGTTTTTTATATGTAGGAGTCGCCCTAAGCTTCCTAAAAAGCACTTTAGGGTAGGAAAACCCACCCTAAAGTGCTTTTAGTCGTCTAGAAGTTCTTCCTCTAAGTCTTCGTCTTCGGCGTCAACTCGCGTGACAGAGTTGGCAGGAACGACTGCCCCCATCTCCAGCTTTTGACGTACCTTTTGCTCAATTTCTTGAATTAATTCTGAGTTTTCTTCCAGGTACTTAATGCTGTTATCCCGACCTTGGGCAATGTTATCACCGTTGTAGCTATACCAAGCTCCTTTACGGGTAATGACTCCAGTTTGTTCTGCTAAGTCAACCATACATCCTAGTGTCGAGATCCCCTTGCCAAAAATAATGTCAAATTCGGCGATGCGGAAGGGAGGGGCAACTTTATTTTTGGCAACTTTAACTTTAGCGCGGTTGCCAAATTCTTCGTTGCCTTTTTTCAGCGTTTGAATTCGACGAATATCCAAGCGCACTGAAGCGTAAAACTTGAGGGCATTACCGCCAGTAGTTGTTTCTGGGTTCCCGTAGGTGACGCCAATCTTTTGGCGCAGCTGGTTGAGGAAAACCACTGTACAGCCTGATTTACCGATGTTTCCGGTAATTTTGCGAAGAGCTTGGCTCATCAAACGGGCTTGCAAGCCCATGTGGGAATCACCCATTTCGCCTTCAATTTCAGCTCGAGGCACTAAAGCGGCTACCGAGTCAATGACGACGATATCCACTGCCGCAGAGCGAACTAGCTGATCGACAATCTCTAAGGCAGCTTCTCCGGTGTCAGGTTGAGAAACCAAAAGATTGTCAATATCAACGCCCAGTACAGCTGCATAAGCGGGATCTAGGGCGTGTTCAGCGTCAACAAAAGCAGCGACCCCTCCTAGTTTTTGCACTTCGGCGATCGCGTGCAAAGCCAAGGTTGTCTTACCGGAACTTTCCGGGCCATATATTTCAATCACCCGTCCCTTTGGCAAGCCACCCCCTAAAGCTAAATCCAGTGTCAGCGCTCCAGTGGAAATTGTTTCCACCTTCATGCGGGTGGCATCTCCTAGGCGCATAATTGCTCCCTTGCCAAAGCTGCGCTCAATTTGGTTTAGCACTAGGCTCAGGGCTTTGTCCTTGTCGGGATTGTTCGTGATTTGGATAGCCATTAATGCCTCAAGAACAGAATCAGGTGTGGTGAGATTTTATTCCACACTTAGCAAAAGTTGCTTTAGTGTGGGCTTCTCCGCCTCGCGGATCGGAGCTTCCTGCTTCGATGACTCTTCTTATAAAAGGGATGTCTAACAAGACACCCTCACAGTCTCCACAGGCAGAAACGATGGAATCCACCGCCTTTTGATACAGAATGAATGCTGGTTCTAGCCATTTGCCTACTCAGGGTTACTCAGTTTTTGGCTTTGTAAGTAAGTAGGAAATTTTCACTAACTAGGGTTACATCAAGAATTGGCACCAAAACTTAAAATTGTCCCAAACAGCGACAAATTTTAGTTTCAGATAATTTATTATATCACTTTTGGCAACAAAGTAGAGCCGCAAGTGCCCTTACATCAAGCTTTACACGGATGGGGGAACCCCCTGGCAAGGCTAGCGATGGGAACCTCCATTGTAGTTCAAATGTTCTACTTTTAGCCAACACTGAGAGATAAAATCGGTCAAGAAACACCTAGCCGGTTTGAAGCAATGGATGGGATTCGCGATCGCCACTTTAGTGACGCAGTTACGCCAGTTTCGTCAAAAGTCAACGAATGCAGCCGGGTCTCGCTAATCTAGAGACATAAACTGCAAATGGCTTGATCTAAGCTGATTTGAGCATCCTCTGCATTGACTGATGTCTCAATTCCTGTATTCTCCTTATCTTTAGGCGATGAACTATTATCTTTCCAATCAGCTGGTTCCAGATACAGCTGTATCAGTGGCTGGGTTAACGTCTTATCTACAACTGCTGTTAGAGCAGGATGAACAACTACAGCAAGTCTGGGTAACAGGTGAAGTCTCCAGCGCCTCTCAGTATCGCAGCGGACTATTCTTCACCCTGCAAGATCCCGATGCTAAGGCGGCAATGAGTTGTGTGATATGGAACAGCCAGCTAAATAAACTGATGCAGCTGCCGGTGCAAGGAGAGCAGCTAATTGTTTTGGGCAGTATCCGGGTTTATCCCCAGCGAGGACAGTACCAGCTGATTGTCTGGCAGGCTCTACCGGCGGGAGAGGGGTTACAGGCATTGCGCTATCGCCAGCTGCGAAATCGGTTGGAGGCAGAAGGATTATTCGATCCAGAACGCAAGCGATCGCTTCCTACTCATCCCCAAACCATCGCTGTCGTCACGTCGCCGCAAGCTGCTGCGTGGGGAGACATTCAACGCACGCTCAGACAACGTTATCCTGGGTTGCAAGTTCTGTTTTCACCAGCGTTAGTTCAGGGCGAACAAGCTCCGACATCGATTGTCTCGGCGATTGAGCGAGTGGAGCGGGATGATCGCGCTGAAGTACTGATTTTGTCGCGTGGAGGTGGTGCGGTAGAGGAGCTAGTTTGCTTCAATGATGAGCGGGTGGTGCGAGCGATCGCAAATTGTTCGATTCCCGTGATTACTGGGATTGGTCATCAGCGAGATGAGTCTTTGGCTGATTTAGTTGCCGATGCTTATGCTCACACCCCCACCGCCGCTGCCGAACAGGTGGTTCCAGAGCTGGCAAGCCTTTACGCAGAACACCAGGAGCGCGTCCTCGCCTTGACTGAAGCTGTGAATCAACACATGGAAAACGCTCAAGAACAATTGCAACGAGTGCGAAGCCGCTTGCGACGGATTCCCCTAGACCGACAAATTCACCAAGAAAAACAAGCGATCGCTTGGAAACGTCAGCAACTGTTACAAGGAACAGCGCGGCATTTAGCGCAGGCAAACCAACACTGTCAGATGCTCCGACAAAAGCTAGCTACCCTTGACCCCGAAAGCGTTCTGCAACGAGGTTACGCCGTAGTCCGACAACAAGATGGCGCGATCGCGCGGTCCACAGAAGGTTTGGCACTCGGACAGGAACTACAAGTTCAGCTGGGCACAGGACAAATTAAAGTCAAAATTAGTGAAATTATAAATAGCAAAGAGTAGCAATTTCACGCGATACGGGTATTTTTTATGAGCAAAACCACCAGCACCACTGACGGCTCAAGCGATCGCCGCATTGATACCCAATTTCCGAAAGATTGGAACTACGAAGCGACTGTTGCCAAAGTTGAAGGGATTATTCGGCAAATTGAAGCCGGGAAACTAGAACTTGCCGACGTTTTTGAAGAATTTACCGCTGCGGTAGAATACTTGCGTCAATGTGAAAGCTTTCTACAAGAGCGGCAACAGCAGATGAATTTATTAATTGAGACGCTGGCAGATGAACCAACGTCCTTTTGAGAGATGGCATCAGGCGATACTACCGCGCTTCCTAGCTTCTTTATAAGAAGTCCCAACATTTCTCAAACCAGCCTTAATCATCTGTTGTTCGAGTAAGGCAAAGAAACGAGCGCGATCGCCCCCTCGCACCACTGCCTGATTGTGTGCCTCTGCAAGCGCCACCGGATAGCCATAACCCTTCTGCACCTGAGCTAACATCAAGCTGAGCGAAACATCCAGCTTCTCCGGATTCTCCGCCACCCAAGCGGGAACTTCCACACGAGCAATTTCAGTCCCAACATGGACGTAGCAGAAGTAGATTTGATGGGCACCGTACAACTCCAGAATCCGTGCAGAACTACGCCAGAGAGGGCTGCGTTGACCGGGTTGTAATTGAGATGCCCAGAGGGCAGTATCTCGCAAGGGATCGAAAACCTGACAAGGTGCCCGGTCAAACTGGCCAGGGCAATGAGTCATGCAGTCGGGAACTGGATGCGGACAGGCTGGCAGACGCAGGAAGTTCAGTGCTTCGCTGCTGCGAGAAGCACTCAGGTAGCCCATGATCGGAATCCCTGTGTCGCGCAGAACATCCCAGGCTTCGAGAATCGGAGGCAAAATATGGTCGCGGGCTTCCCCCGGTAGCTGCTCTAGAAACCAATAAATTAGTGATCCATCTACCATTGCTAGGGCAGGGATTGGGGATTCGGGATCGGGAATTGAAGATGGAATTTTCGATTTCCTGTTTCCATTTCCCTGTTTTGATGTGACTTCTGAAGGTCGGTCAATCCAGCTAGCAGCCAATTCTGCTAATACAGATGCCTCTGAAGCCGTGCGTCGATAGCCCATCCATTCCTCAGTGCGAATTCCCCACTGGCGAGAAATGTAAAGGTCTTCTGAGCGATAAAAGACTTCTGGGAGACTATCTAAGAGCGGATACAAGCTTTGTCCATAATGCAGTACCACCCGACCCACGTTAATCAGATAGCAGTAGGCGATTTCATGGTGACTCGGAGCAATCTGAGATCCATCTGTGGCGATAATCGTATGAACAGCCGGAGGGGTAGGAAGGTCAATGGCAGTGCTTAGCGACTCAATGGGTGCGGCTGCTGCGAACCCCATGCGATCGCGCCACTTTTCTTGCATCTGTACCAAATCTGCCTGAGACTTTTGAGCTAGTGTCAGCAACTGCTGGGCGCGTTCCAAGCGTTGGCGACTAGCAGCAGCCTCTACCGTTAGGTGTTGACTAATCCCCTGCATTTCCCGCGAGAGTTTGGTTAGGTCAAGCATAGTCAGCTATCCGCTTTTCGCCTATCAGCTTTCAGCTTAAAGCATGAAACATCAAGGCGATCGGGATAAATTTATAATTTACACTGGATACTTCTTGACTCCTGTACCCTAAAGCTCTCTGCCCTCATTTAAATCCAAGCCGGGAAATCTTGAGCAAATTGAGAGAGAGATAAAAGCTTAATTCGCTCCTGATAACTGACAGACTCCCGTTGAGCAGCAGTATTATAGCCCCAGTCTGCCAGGAAAAGCTCGATGTGATTGAGGTCTGGTTGCTGCTGTACAGTTTGCAGAGTTTTTAGGCGATCTTCCACAAACCAAAGGCGAACCGATGGATCGCCGCTGAGTTCGCGCAAAATTTCGTACTTAGGACGGCGATTTTCTTTTCCAATAATGCATCGATCGGGGAGTTGAATGCCCTGTTGCTGCAACAACTGGCGGACAAAGCGCCCCTCTTTAGTAGTGACAATGTACGTTTGGATGGGTGTATCTGGAAGCGATGCCTTCTCCGATTGCATCTGATACATTTTTTCTACAACACCCGGATAGAAACGGTGCAAAGCTAGCCAACCCTCTAAATCGCTAGCAATCCACTCATCCCGAATGAGATCGAGCTTCGTGCCGATATCAGCCGCATTCAGATTATCTTCTAGCAGGATTTGCTGAGCCACCCCTGACCAATCTTGCAACATCTTTTCGTCGGGAATGCCCAATATTAGCGCCCGGATTGCCACCGGCATTTCCCAACCGATTTCTATAATCGGTCGTCGCTGGTAGAAACTTTCAGCCAAACCATCTGGAGGTGTGAGATTAGGAGGTGCCCAAATTTGACAATAGGTGCGCCAAGCTGTCTGAAAATACTCGATTAGCCCGTCACAGATAACACCGTCAAAGTCAAGGGCGAGAATATTTGGATAACTTGCACGCATGGTTCTAAAGCCGCAATTTTACGGTTTATCTTGGCACAATTTGCCCAACAACCCCAATAACCAGTAGAGACGCGATACATCGCGTCTCTACTGGTGTTCTAAAATTTAGATTTTAAAATTCAACTGGGGTGCAAGGATTCGAACCTCGGAATGGCTGGACCAAAACCAGCTGCCTTACCACTTGGCGACACCCCATCGCATCAACCTTCGTTATAGTAGCAGTTCCTACTAGGGGATTGTCAACAATTTTCAGAAAATTTCTCGAAAATCCTTCTACACCAGTGGATAAATGCTGAAAGCTCAAGATGGATTTTAGGGGGTAGACTCATAGAAAAAGCTGCTGCAACGCTTACCAGTTCAAGAGTGTGGCTCTTATAACAGGCTCCCCTTCTACCTGCGGAAAGGCCACTTGAACAGTGTTTGAGCTTTTTTTGACATTTATAGCTCTTTGAAACTCATATCGGGTGGTGCACAATCAGGGGATGATTTTCTTTTGAATTTCGCGCAAAGCAGCAAAGGGCCTCGTTTTTGCGCGAAATTATCGTCCTTTTATCCTTCTACTGTGCAACGCCCCTATAGAGTGACAGCTTTTTCAACTAGGCTGGATAAATTCGCAGCCGTCGATTCGGTTCTTCCCCAAAACTGTCAGACTTGAGGCGATAGTGTTCGACGAGTTCGTGTTGCATTTTACGGACTTTAGAGGAACGCGGCAGGAGTTCCACCGGCTGTCCTTTGGGAATCACGATTTGCTCCACGGCAAGGCGGGCTTCTTCGAGAGCCTCAATCTCGTCTTCACTACCACTACTGGTAAATAAGCTAAGTTCGGGGACATCCAGGATGTGCGAGTCATCCATATCTAGCAAACGCCGCAGGGCACGGGTAATCTGAGGAATGGTACTTGCCTTAATCGCATGGATGGGAACCTGACGGGCTTTGGCAATATGCCGTAGTTTGGAATGGTTTTTTACGTGCGACCGAATCGCCAAAACTGCATCCGCACTATCCATATCCTTCGTCAGCAAGATAGGCAAATTCAGCACCCGAATGACTTGCTCTAATTGTTGGCTGCTCACCCCATAAGGATAAACGTGCAGCGGCAACTCTTCGCCATTTGGTCCCACAAAGGTTTCATTTCCAATCGTCTGAGGTTGATGCCAAGATTGATCCAGCATCTGCTCAAAAGAAGGTGCAAGGTTAGAAGAGACAGGCAATGTACTAGAGGCAGATTCTTCTGCTCTAGTCAATAGGTTTTGCGGTTCTGCTCTCATGCCTCGTGTTGGTTCTGACTGAATCGGTAAGGGCGTCATTTGCCCAGAAGCCCGCCAGCCCATTGGTCGCGCTGGGGCGTCGTGGTTGGAAGATATCCGACTGCCTCCGCTCATCGCCGGTCGCATGAGTGACGATGCTTGAGGGGTCTCATGGGTAATCGTAACTTCCCCAGTTTCGCTGGTTGTCCTAACTTGATAACCCGGCTGACGCCCCCGCAGCAGGGTGTCCACGGTATCGGCAACACTTTCATGCACCACCCAGCGCTGCCGTTCTAGCATTTCAACAGCGATTTCAAAGGTTGGCGGGGCTTTTCGTTCCAAAACCGTCTTTTGACTGCCCCGGCGTCTGGCTTCATCGTCTCCCAGGGTTACAGCCTGAATGCCGCCCACTAAGTCAGATAACGTTGGATTTTTAATCAGATTTTCAATCCGATTTCCGTGAGCCGTGCCCACCAGTTGGACACCTCGTTCCGCAATCGTTCGAGCTGCCAAGGCTTCTAGTTCTGTACCGATTTCATCAATGACGATGACTTCTGGCATGTGGTTTTCCACTGCCTCAATCATGACTTGATGCTGGAGTTCTGGACGGGCAACTTGCATCCGTCTGGCTCTACCAATTGCTGGATGAGGAACGTCACCATCCCCAGCAATTTCGTTGGAGGTGTCGATAATTACAACTCGTTTCTGTAAATCGTCGGCTAAAACTCTGGCGATTTCCCGCAGTGCTGTTGTTTTGCCAACGCCGGGACGCCCCAGCATCAGAATTGATTGACCTGTTTCTACCAGGTCGCGAATCATGCCGATAGTACCAAAGACGGCTCGACCTACCCTCAAGGTTAGACCAATAATCTCGCCGCTTCGGTTGCGGATAGCGCTAATCCGGTGCAGAGTTCGCTCTAGCCCCGCCCGGTTATCCCCACCAAAGTTTCCTACACGGTCTATACAATAATTCAGTTGTTCTCTAGACACTGGCGTTTCGGAGAGATACTCTGCCTGTTTAGCAAACCGAGCCTCTGGAAGACGCCCCAAGTCTAGAACAACCTCAACTAACTTATCTCGTCCGGGATGCTGCTCTAAAGGTTGCCGAATTTCATTCGGTAACACGTCCAGTAATTTCTGGAGATCGTCTGTAATCTGCATTCTTTGTACAGTGACGTTTTTATCCACAATCGGCGAATTAAATAACTTCTGTTTGTTTTCTGCCTGGGAATTGTTGCAAGTTAGCGATCGCAAGGTTGAAAGGTTGTTTTGTGCTAACCGTCAATTTTTTAACTTCCAACCTTTTAATCGATGACATATCTAAAATCGCGCTTCTATTGGCTATTGGGGCAAGGTTTTGAGTTGAAAAACTAGCGAGTGAGCAAGATCAACAGCCTGCCAGAGTAAATCTGGCTTTTCTTCCAAGCGTCCAGGTAAAGGTGTCCGACTTGACGCGGATGCATCCCCACATACTTCGTTCATATTCATTTTTTCTAATTCATCCAGAATGGGTGATAACAAAACACGAGCGTAGCTACCGTAAGCAATCCCGGCGATAGCAGGGGATTGAGGGGGAAAAGTTTGAGTGGCTTGGGGCGGGTTTTTATTCGATCCCTGGTTCCCTACAGAGATGCCTGATAAAGATGCCCTTACAACTTCTGACTTTTGGCGGCTGTTGAGCAGTCCCATTGTCCTGAGTTTGCCAACAGTGTGGCGATTGGTGCCTCCTGCTAACTGCACATATCCGGGCAATCCCGCAGTTAGAACTTTTTGACCTAACTTTACAGCAGCTATCGTTGTGCCATCGCCAATATCGCCACTCATCGGACGCCCATCTGTTTGCCAGATGAGAGGACAAGGTAGGGGTGCCATCAATTCGTATAGCGTCCGGAGGTAATCAAGCATTGCTTCACCATCCGGACAACTAATGGCTAAAAGCTTGAGCTGGTTTACCCAAGGCGCGATCGCACTCCAGAGTCGTTTAAAGTCCTCTACTCTGCCAACTTGCGTGTGAATTTCTAGGGCATCTACGCCGCTTTGAAATACCAAAGGTGCGATCGCTTCCGGTGCGGATACATAAGAACGAGTATAAATTAAATTATTTGGACATACGGGAATACACCGTCCGCAGCCATAACAACGTTTGTCAATCACGCCAGAGAAACCGTTCTGGCTAAAGTCAAAAGCGATCGCATCAGCCGGACAAATACTTTCACAAGGTCGCCAGCAATCTGCCGGACACTCAGTTGAGTTAAATTCAGCTTTCCGGAAATGAGGATCTTCCCCATCATTTAGGCTGACCATCAGCCAAGGCAAACCTTCTACGCAGTAGCCGCGTTCGCGAGCGACATCGGCAAGGGTAGCAGCAGCTCTTAGGCCTTCTTGTGCCGCAGCAATCACTGCTGGGTCAGCGGCAACATCGATACAATCAGCCCCAGCTAGGGTATACGCCAACGTAAGATTTCGGACGGCAGGGAGGTGTTGGAAACTAGCTCCGCAAATGAGCTTAAACCAGTGACCCTCTCTTAAGGAACGTAAGGGATAGTAGGTATCAGTCACCTTTATATGCTAATGCGTTCCCGAATAAATGGGGAGATGCAAACAGTAAAAATCAGGGGAGTTTTCACTACTCCCCCTTTCATAAAAACCGTCAAAATCTAACGTTTGCTTTTAGTCAGCGATCGCATTGAGCAGCACTTCCGCCAAGGTCATATCTGCCATGTCATCCAGCGTTATCGTGTCGCAGATATCAAACTTTGCCCCTGCACCTTGTAAGTCATCATCTAACGCCTTCAGAAACCGGGCGGCTGTGGAGTCTGACCCTACTTGAACCATTGAGATTGCCAGTTCTTCATCGCGTTCCATCTGACGAGACGCCTCAATAATCGCCCGCATCACGCCTTTTCGGTCATCGGGTTCACCATCTGTGACCACCAAAATGGTTTCGCCACCCACCTTAGTCTGACCTGCTGCTTTCCGCTGAAAGTAAGCAGCGATCGCATCTTGTAATACACCTGCCAAATTAGTTGTGCCAGCCGGGTCGTTTTCTTGAAAAATTTGTGCGACTTTGCTGGAATTTACATTGTCGTAGCGTTTGAATCGGCTGGAAAATAAGTAAACTGTAATCCCATCTGGGTCAAATTGTTCGCATTTTCGCGCCAACGCCAAGGTAGACTCCTGTGCCGCATCCCACCGGCTTCTGCCTCCCGGCTGGTCTGGCGTGGACATACTGCCACTTTTGTCAATAATTAACGTATAATCCCGATCTTCTGCGCTCATTAGCTAATCTCCACATTACTTTTTTGATTGAACGATTTGCTGCTGATTCCACAACAAAATTGCGATTAAACACTGGCAAACAAAATCTTGGATTTTAGATGTGGAATCCAAAATCCAAAATAAACAGACAGCACTTAGTCGTGAATAGCGTTGAGCAGCACTTCCTGTAAAGTCATCCCCTCCATGTCATCCAGCGTTACAGTGTCGCAAATATCAAACTTTGCCCCAGCATCTTGCAAATCATCATCCAAAGCTTTCAAAAACCGACTTGCCGTTTGATCTGAACCCACTTGAATGAAGGAGATGGCTAATTCTTCATCTCTATCCATCCGGCGAGAGGCTTCAATAATCACCCGCATCACGGCTTTTCGGTCATCGGGTTCACCATCTGTAATCACTAGAATTGTCTCGCCATTTGGCTTAGTCTGACCAGCCGCCTTCCGCTCAAAATAGTTGTCAGTAGCGTTTTTCAAGACGTCGGCAAGATTCGTAGTGCCAGAGGGATCGTTTTCTTGGAATATCTGTGCGACCTTGCTAGAGGTCACATTATCAAATCGCTTAAAGCGACCAGAAAACAGATAAAGCGTAATCCCATCGGGGTCAAATTTTTCACATTTTCTCGCCAACGCCAGAGTAGATTCCTCTGCGGTTTCCCAGCGACTTCTACCGCTCGGTGGCTCTGGAGTAGACATACTCCCGCTTTTATCGATGATTAATGTATAGTCACGATCTTCTGCCACAGATCCTCCTTCCACCAAAGATAACCTCCAGTGTTTGTCAAGATTTCTCAATCTAGCCTAGCCCACCTGCCGTGACTATCTCGTTGGTTTAGATAAAAGAAACCTAAAATTTCTACATCAGAGAGAGGCGATTATCTATCTGGCGATCGCACGTGGCTTTTATGCTTTAGTTTCCCGCAAGGCTTGCAAATAATCAATCGCTGCCTCTAGTTTAGAGGGGTATGCATCGGCAAACTCTTCAAACCAAAGACCTTCTTCTGAAAGTGGCTTTAAATTTTTCAACCATTCTCGCGCTTGGTTTTTAAATACCTCCTGTTGTTGCTGCTTTAGTTGCTCCTGTTTGAGTTGTTCTTCTCTGAGTTGTTGCTGTTTTTTTAGCTGTTCTGCACGTTCTTGTTCTTCAAACTCAGCCTTAACTTGAGATAGAACAAGGTCTTCAGATGAGGGAATGGGATTGTTTTGCCACTTTTGCCGAGGTAATTCCGGAATTGCATTGCCAAGTGGGATACTAGGCGATTGATTTTGTAGGAAGTTCGCCGGTTGTGGTTTAACTGGTTCTTCTTTCAGTTGTGGTGGTTTTTGCAGTTCTTTTGGTTTATCTTTTGTCTCATACTCAGCCTTGACTGCCGCGAGTATGTCATCGATCGATTCCATAAATTGAGCGCCTCCATAGAGATTTTAGATTTCTCTTCACTATCAAAATCCCAAATCCCAAATTAGAATATAACCCTAGTCAGTAATGGCATTTATCAACACTTCAGTCAGGGTCATGTCCTCCATGTCATCCATCGTCACTGTGTCGCAGATATCAAACTTTGCCCCTGCACTTTGCAGTTCATCATCCAACACTTTAAGAAATTTCGTTGCCTGTGCATCTGTGCCAACTTGAATAAAGGAAATCGCCAGTTCTTCATCCCGCTCCATACGGCGAGATGCTTCAATAATTACCTTCATGACCGCTTTCCGGTCATCCGGTTCGCCATCTGTGACGACCAGAATAGTATCTCCATTTGTCTTGGTTTGTCCGGCTGCTTTACGCTGGAAGTAGTTATTCGTCGCATCTAGAAGGACTCCTGCTAAGTCAGTGCGTCCAGACGGTTCATTTTCGCGGAAAATCTGTGCGACTTTACTAGCGTTCACATTGTCATAACGTTTAAATCGACCGGAAAATAGGTAAATAGTGATGCCATCTGGATCAAATTCTTCACATTTACTGGCTAAGGCGAGAGTAGACTCTTGCATCACGACCCAGCGACTTTTTCCACCCGGCTGGTCTGTAATCGACATGCTGCCGCTTTTGTCAATAATTAATGTATAGTCGCGGTTTTCAACCATAAGAGTTTTCCTAATTCGCTTACTTCTTTAAAGGTATCAAAATCCTCTAGCCAAGCCTAAAGGTTCTGGTGGGTCACAAAGCGTCACCATTCAGCCGTTCCACCTCGTTTTGACTCGGAATGAGTTAGCGCCGCATCAGTCCTTGAGTGCTTGGATGCGACGCTTAAATTGGATTACTTGACGCTTGTTCTAAGCAGCAGCGATCGCGTTTTTAAGGGGTGTCCAGCGGAAAGCGCGATCGCCTCCCATTTCTACAGCAATTTTTAGGCGTGGCTCTATACTTGGCAACGTGGTTAAATATTCCACTTCCTCACGCGACAATACGTGTCCTTCAATTATCCACAACACCAATCCCTTCGATTTGGGAGGTAGTTGTTCCAACTGATAGTTCACGATAGGTGGCACGTAGTAGACGCGAATGTCTTTCTTGCCCAAATGCGCGGGACGAACGCCGTGTATGCCAGTTAAATACGTTGCTACATCGCCAAGCCCCCGTGCTGAGAGGCTTAAAGTGGTATAGCCAGCTGCACGCAACCGCCGCTGGTAACGCCCTTCAAAACCTCCTTCTAAGGGTACATACGTTCCTAAAGCACCAGACTTTTCTAAGTCTTTGACGAATTGATTGCCGATGGTGATCAGTGCCATATTTTTATGTTCTACCAGCTTTAAGTTTTGTTAATTGCTGCTGGCAATTTATTATAGTTGGGCGCTGAGGCACCTATCAACTTGGCTTACAGACAATCAAGCTGTCGAATGGGTTGAGCGATCGCGCTTTTTGTGGAGGTGCGATCGCTAGTTAGAGTTAGAAAAGATTTAACTTAATTTTGACTCAACATCAACGCACATTAAGGGAACAGGCTTTTCTTGAAGGTGAGTAGCAATCGATACAAATCCGAATCAACCCTATAAATTATGTTCTGCTACTCCTTCGTGGCATTTTATACCCCAGGTAGGTAAGGCAAAGCTTAAACAGGTGACATTGAACGGCTGAATCTAGGTTTGAAAGCTTGCTTTTGCTTTCTTCTATCTGCAATCTCTTGTAGTTCCTATGGCTTCTGGGAACATATAGGCATTGTAATACTGTGTATATAAATACTGTGCAAACAAATCGTGAAATGCTATAACCGACCTAAGTGCCGGTCGTTGGTAAGCGATTGCTTTCTTCTCTATCAATCAGTGACTCTATGAGTTAGTGAGCCGCTAAGCGGACAGTCGTCTTCTGGATTTGGAGTTGGGCTTCAAGCGAGGCATACGATCCAGCAGACTACTAATTTTTTTTTCGGACAATTGCTAGACAAGTTGTAACAAATCGTTTATAGTTAACGATTGTGGTCAAAATTCGAGCAGCTATTGCCGCTGAAGTCAAAACTAAAGTTGAAATCGAGTCCAGGGACAGCACGACTTTACCAGTGAAAAACGATTGAGTCTTTCCCAGAAGAGTTCAGTGCCCCTAGTGAGCGTCAAGCAACAGAGACATCGATTTCAGGATTAGCGATCGCATCTAGAAGGTTCCTTGAGAAGAACTCTTCTAAGCCGGAAAAAGCCCTTTCGCTTTCTCGGATACTGGATGGCTTGCCACCTAAGTCCCCGCGAATATAGGCAACGCGCTTCTAGCGCTTACCCGACCGTCGAATAGCTTCATACCAGCTAAAGAAAAAGCCTAAATTAGGCTGACTTAAAAGCTTGCCTCTCTCAATCCGAGGATGTGCCACAGCTCGCTGGTTTGATAACAACGTTTGTTGAAGCAAGCGGATTTACGAAATACTCGTAATACCGCCTCTTTGTACTGTGTAGAAAGGAGAGACCAGAAAGCCGTGTCTGTTGGTATCCTCGGCACCAAACTCGGCATGACCCAAATTTTTGACGAAACAGGAAAAGCAATTCCTGTGACGGTCATTCAAGCAGGGCCATGCACCGTTACGCAAATTAAAACCAAAGCAACAGATGGCTATACTGCCGTCCAGATTGGTTATAG
Organism: Coleofasciculus sp. FACHB-1120; assembly: GCF_014698845.1. NCBI lineage: Bacteria > Bacillati > Cyanobacteriota > Cyanophyceae > Coleofasciculales > Coleofasciculaceae > Coleofasciculus > Coleofasciculus sp. FACHB-1120. Next base: position 371,100 of record NZ_JACJTV010000003.1, read on the forward strand.
AGAAGTCAAACCCAAAAGTTTAAACAAGCCTGAATTGGGGCATTTGGCAAAATCAAGTGCTCCTCCTTTGCGGAAGCTGCGGGAGTATCGCTTTGAGAATGTGGGAGAGTTCGAGCTAGGGCAACAACTCAAACCAGATATTTTTACTGCTGGCCAAATTGTGGATGTAATCGGCACAAGCATCGGAAAAGGCTTCGCCGGTTATCAAAAGCGCCACAACTTTAAGCGGGGACCCATGTCCCACGGTTCTAAAAACCATCGTCTACCCGGTTCTATCGGTCCTGGAACCACACCGGGGCGTGTTTATCCCGGTAAGCGGATGGCTGGTCGTTTAGGCGGCACGCGCGTTACCATTCGCAAATTGACAGTGGTGCGGGTAGACGCAGAACGCAACCTACTACTGATCAAAGGAGCGATTCCTGGTAAACCAGGGGCGCTGGTTAATATTGTTCCTGCCAAGAAAGTAGGTCGAAAGTAGTCATTTTCTAAGGTCAGGCTGGCTAATCGCTAAGAGCTTTTGATACTTAGCAATCTTCAATTAGCAATTAGCAATTAGCAACGAACAAAGGACAACGGATATGGTTAACTGTGTAGTACGAAACTGGAACGGGGAAGAGGTCGGACAAGCAACCCTAGAATTAAAGGTTGCCAAAGAAGAGAATGCGGCTCATGTCGTCCACCGAGCCTTGGTAAGACAACAGGCGAATGCTCGTCAAGGCACAGCCAGTACCAAAACCCGCGCAGAAGTTAGGGGGGGAGGTCGTAAACCTTGGCGTCAAAAAGGAACGGGTCGCGCTCGTGCTGGGTCGATTCGCTCACCACTGTGGCGAGGTGGCGGTGTCATCTTTGGTCCTAAGCCAAGAGACTATGACACAAAGATGAACCGGAAGGAACGGCGTTTAGCCCTAAGAACCGCCTTCTTTAGCCGAGCCGAAGACATGATTGTGGTAGAGGAATTTGCTGACAAGTTGCCTCGCCCTAAGACTAAAGAATTGGTGGAAGCGATCGCACGTTGGGGCGTCGAACCAAATTCTAAAGTACTGCTTATCTTAGCAGAACGTGAAGAAAACGTTTATTTGTCAGCACGGAATGTTGCCAAGATGAAGATCATTCCTGCAACCCAGTTGAATGTCTTTGACCTACTGGCAGCTGACAAAATCGTGACGACGCCATCCGCCCTTGTCAAAATCCAGGAGGTTTACAGTGAGTGAGTATAACCCCCGCGCACTTGCGGATCTGGTGTATCGACCGATTGTAACTGAGAAGGCAACTCTGCTGATGGAGCAGAACAAGTATGTCTTTGAAGTCGTTCCTAAAGCGACTAAGCCAGAAATTAAAGCAGCAATTGAAGACCTGTTTAAAGTAAAGGTTGTAAGTGTGAACACCCTTCGCCTACCGCGCAAAAAGCGCCGCGTCGGCAAATTTGCAGGGTTTAAGCCTCAATACAAGCGAGCAATCGTAACTCTGGCAAGCGGAGAGACCATTACCCTTTTCCCAGAAGTTTAATAAGTGAGAAAGTTGACCAGTTGAAATTTAAAACCTCAACTCTTTTCAACTTAATCTCAATGGAAAGCCGCCCTAAAAGCGACTTCGACCTTCAACCTTCAAACCTCTTTTTTAAGTTATGGGTACCCGTTCTTATCGGCCTTATACTCCCAGTACTCGTCAAGTTACCATCTCGGACTTTGCCGAAGTTACGCGGAGCGAGCCGGAAAAGTCACTAACCTACACAAAGCATCGCCCCAAAGGTCGAAACAATCGTGGGGTGATCACCAGCCGCCGTCGGGGCGGCGGTCATAAACAGCTTTACCGGGAGATTGATTTTCGCCGCGACAAGCACAATATTCCTGCGAAAGTGGCAACCATTGAGTACGATCCTAATCGTAATGCCCGGATTGCCCTAGTTTATTACCGGGATGGGGAAAAGCGATATATTCTGCATCCAGTCGGATTAACGGTGGGTACAGTAATCACTGCTGGAGCAGACTCCCCAATTGAAACTGGCAATGCGTTACCTTTAAGCAGGATTCCGTTAGGAACTGCCGTTCATAACGTAGAACTGACTGCTGGACGGGGCGGGCAAATTGTTCGCGCGGCTGGTGCCAGTGCACAAGTGGTCGCTAAAGAAGGCGACTATGTCACGATCAAGCTGCCCTCCGGTGAAGTCCGGATGATTCGTCGCGAGTGCTACGCAACCATCGGACAAGTCGGCAATGTCGATCATCGCAACTTGAGTGCCGGTAAAGCTGGTCGCAATCGCTGGAAGGGACGCCGTCCGAAGGTAAGAGGTAGCGTCATGAACCCAGTCGATCACCCCCACGGTGGTGGTGAGGGACGGGCACCGATTGGTAGAAGTGGTCCAGTGACCCCTTGGGGTAAGCCCACTTTAGGTGCCAAGACCCGTAAGCGAAATAAGCCAAGCAATAAATTGATTGTCCGGCGTCGTCGCAAATCTTCCAAGCGCGGTCGGGGCGGTCGGGAGTCCTAGAATTTTAGGTTTTAGATTTTGGATTTTAGATTAGTAATAAGTCCAAAATCCAAAATCCGAAATCCGAAAATCCAAAAGTAATTGGGGTTATTTGAAGTATGGGTCGTTCTCTTAAAAAAGGTCCTTTTGTTGCGGACCATTTGCTGAAAAAGATTGAAAATTTGAATGCTAGGGGCGATAAGCAGCTTATTAAAACTTGGTCTCGTGCTTCAACTGTATTACCGCAAATGGTGGGTCATACTATCGCGGTTCATAATGGGCGGACTCACGTGCCAGTTTACGTCACCGAGCAAATGGTAGGGCATAAGTTGGGAGAATTCGCTCCAACTCGCACCTTCCGGGGGCACTCGAAAGATTCCAAGGCAAAGAGGTAATTTTGAAGTTTGGGTTTTGAGATTATTCAGAATTCCAAATTCAAAATTATTAAAAGGGAGAAATCTATGGCAGTTGATACTACAGAAGAAGTGAAAGCGATCGCGCGATACATCCGGATGTCTCCCCACAAGGTGCGCCGGGTTCTCGACCAAATCCGGGGACGCTCCTATCGGGAAGCGCTGATCGTTCTGGAATTTATGCCCTATCGGGCTTGCGATCCTGTCCGCAAGGTACTGCGCTCAGCAGCTGCCAATGCCGAACATAACGCCGGTTTAGACCCCGCCAGGTTGGTGGTTTCTCAGGCTTATGCTGACCAAGGCTCAACCTTGAAACGCTTCAGACCCCGCGCTCAAGGTCGTGCATATCAAATTCGTAAACCAACGTGTCATATCACCGTAGCTGTTGCCCAAGCAGCGGCAGATGAATAACACTAATTTGGCTAAGCGCTAATTGTCAGAAACAAGCTTTTGAACAATTAGCAATTAGCAATTCGCTGATTTAAGAGGACGCATTCGTGGGACAGAAAATTCATCCAATTGGTTTTCGACTGGGGATTACCCAAGAACACCGCTCCCGTTGGTTTGCGGATGCTAAGCGCTACCCAGAACTCCTGCAAGAAGACCACACCATTCGGCAGGTCGTGGAGAAAAAACTCAGTAACGCTGGTATCTCTCAAGTACGGATCGAGCGCAAAGCTGATCAAATTGACTTAGAAATCCACACCGCTCGACCGGGTGTTGTGGTAGGTCGTGGTGGTACTGGCATTGAAGTATTACGCGGCGATCTTCAACAGGCTTTAGGCGGTGGCAATCGTCAAATTCGGATCAACGTGATCGAAGTAGCACGGGTAGATGCCGACGCCGGACTGATTGCTGAGTATATTGCCCAACAGCTAGAGCGACGAGTTTCCTTCCGGCGCGTTGTCCGGCAAGCGATTCAACGCGCCCAACGTGCTGAAGTCCAGGGAATTAAAGTCCAAGTCAGCGGACGGTTAAACGGGGCGGAAATTGCCCGAACCGAGTGGACGCGGGAAGGCAGAGTGCCTCTGCATACCCTTCGAGCCAACATTGACTACGCTTACCGCACCGCCAAAACCATTTATGGCATTCTTGGCGTTAAAGTTTGGATCTTTAAAGGCGAAGTGATTCCTGGTCAGGAAGAAATTCCGGCTCCTAACAACGCTCAACCTAAGCGTCGTCAACAGCGTCGCCGCCAGCAATTTGAAGACCGCTCTAATGAATAAGTTGATAGGTAATCGGTAATCGGTAATGGGTAATCAAAAAGAAAACGCCCAATTACCAGTTACCAATTACTAATTACCAATTATCAAATACCCATTACCAAGTCATGTTAAGTCCCAGAAGAACAAAATTTCGCAAACAGCAGCGCGGGCGAATGAACGGTTTGGCGACTCGGGGCAATAGCCTAAACTTTGGTGACTTTGGCCTCCAATCCACAGAACCTTCTTGGATTACCTCGCGTCAGATTGAAGCCAGCCGCCGAGCCATGACCCGTTACATCCGTCGGGGTGGCAAAATTTGGATTCGGGTCTTCCCCGATAAACCAGTCACAATGCGTCCTGCTGAAACCCGCATGGGTTCTGGTAAAGGTTCTCCAGAATTTTGGGTAGCTGTCGTGAAGCCCGGGCGGATCTTGTTTGAGATTGCCGGGGTTCCGGAAGAAACCGCCAGGGAGGCAATGCGTCTAGCTTCCCACAAGTTGCCAATTAAGACGAAGTTCATCACTCGTGAAGAAGAAGGGACTGTGTGAGTTATGGCTCTGCCCAAGATAGAAGAAGCCAGAAATTTAGGCGATCAAGAACTGGCTGAAGAAATTTTAGCTGTCAAGCGCCAGCTGTTTGATTTACGACTGCAACAGGCAACTCGACGCCTGGAAAAGTTACACCAGTTCAAGCATACGAAGCATCGTTTAGGTCAGCTCCTAACTGTAGAAGGGGAGCGGCAACGAGCTGCAAAGGCTCAAAAGCCACAACCAGATGCAACATCCGAGGAGTAGACCCCAATGGCAGTTAAAGAACGAGTTGGCGTGGTCGTCAGCGACAAGATGCAAAAGACCGTAGTGGTCACCGTCGAGAACCGCTCGCCGCACCCTAAGTACGGAAAGATTGTAGTGCGTACAAAGCGTTACAAAGCTCACGATGAAGAAAATCAGTGCAAGGTAGGCGATCGCGTCCGGATTTTGGAAACACGACCTCTGAGCCGCACCAAACGATGGGCAGTCGCTGAAATTCTCAACCGTGAGGTTCAATAAGTAAAGTTATGGGTTTTGAGTTTGTAAAGGCGGGTTAATCGAAAATCTCGATTTTTTTATACCGAATCTTTAATGAGGTAAACCTGCCTGTAAAAAGTTCTGAGTGAAAAATTCAAGTTAAAGAATTTCGGGAATAAAAACCACAGTTCAAGTTCTTTCTCTTGTTAAAAACTCAAACCTTACAACTCAAAACTATTATTCAAAACTCACGCATCCGATAGCTAAGAACTATGATTCAGCCCCAATCCTACCTTAATGTCGCAGACAACAGCGGCGCTCGCAAATTAATGTGCATCCGCGTCTTAGGTGCCAGTGGCCGACGCTATGCCGGTGTTGGCGACGTAATCATTGCGGTTGTCAAAGACGCCATTCCCAACATGGCAGTTAAAAAGTCAGATGTTGTGCGAGCCGTGATTGTCCGTACCCGAAAAAATATGCGCCGGGACAGCGGTATGAGTATTCGCTTCGATGATAACGCCGCCGTCATCATCAACGCAGATGGCAACCCTAGGGGAACGCGCGTTTTTGGACCAGTTGCACGCGAACTGCGCGACAAAAACTTTACCAAAATTGTTTCTCTAGCTCCGGAGGTACTCTAATGGCCGCGAAAAAACAGTCTAAAAGAAACGGGACGAAGCTTCCCCAGCGTTATAAAATGCACGTCAAAAAAGGCGACACAGTACAAGTGATTGCCGGTCGTGATAAAGGCAAAGTTGGTGAAATCTTGCGGACGATCCCCCAAGAAAGTCGGGTAATTGTAAAAGGCATCAACATTAAAACCAAGCACGTTAAACCTCAGCAAGAAGGTGAATCGGGTCAAATCGTGACAGTGGAGGCACCGATCCATAGCTCTAACGTGATGCTTTACTCGACTCAACAAAAGATTGCCAGTCGTATTTGCTATACCTTGAATGACGAAGGACGCAAAGTGCGGATGCTCAAAAAAACTGGTGAAATTATTGACTAAGTAGTTGTTAGTTAAAGCGAATTGCTAATTACTAACTTCTATTTTCCCTGACCAAGCCCAGGGGTATTAAGGAAAAAACAATGACACAAAAACTGAAAACGCTGTACCAAGATACGATCGTTCCTAAACTGATGACTCAGTTTAATTACACGAATACCCATCAGGTACCCAAAGTCATAAAGGTCACAGTTAATCGAGGTCTAGGCGAGGCTTCTACCAACGCCAAAGCGCTGGAATCTTCCCTCGCTGAAATTGCCAAAATTACGGGTCAAAAACCAGTAGTGACGCGGGCGAAAAAGGCGATCGCTGGATTCAAACTTCGCCAAGGTATGCCAGTAGGCGTGATGGTGACTTTGCGTGCGGATCGGATGTATGCCTTTCTCGACCGATTGATTAACCTGTCGCTGCCACGAATTCGGGACTTTCGCGGCATTAGTCCCAAAAGCTTCGATGGTCGGGGGAATTACAGCTTAGGCATTAGAGAGCAGCTGATATTTCCCGAAATAGAATACGACAGCATCGACCAAATTCGGGGTATGGACATTTCCATCATTACTACAGCAAATACCGACGAAGAAGGCCGCGCCTTGCTAAAAGAAATGGGAATGCCTTTCCGGGATCAATGAGGCAGTCAAAATAAGGAGGGAATAATGGCGGCGAACGACACAATTTCAGATATGCTGACTCGCATTCGGAATGCGAATCTGGCGCGGCACCAAACAACAGAAATACCAGCGACCAAGATGACTCGCAGTATTGCCAAAGTCCTCAGGGAGGAAGGCTTTATTGCTGAATTTGAAGAAGTTGGCGAAGGGATCAAGCAACACTTGCTAATTTCTCTAAAGTACAAAGGTAAAAACCGTCAACCGATTATTAATACCTTGAAGCGGGTCAGCAAACCTGGTCTGCGGGTTTACTCTAACCGCAAAGAACTACCCCGCGTGCTGGGCGGTATCGGAATTGCGATCATTTCTACCTCCAGCGGCATTATGACTGACCGGGAAGCGCGGCGTCAGGGTGTAGGTGGAGAAGTGCTTTGCTACATCTGGTAGATAAGCTATTAGCTAATAGCTATTAGCTTGATTGGCTGGTAGGTTTCACCAACCTAGAAAAGCACAGACTTTCGGACTCACCGATAGACCAAAAGCTAACAGCTAACAGCTAACGGCTAACGGCTAATTGATTAGGAGGATTAAGTCATGTCTCGTATTGGCAAACGCCCTATTAATATTCCTGCTAAGGTACAAGTTTCGATCGAAGGGCAACATGTTGCAGTGAAAGGGCCTAAAGGAGAATTATCCAGGGTTCTGCCATCTGAGGTGAGTATAGAGCAAGAGGGAGAAACGATCCTGGTCAAGCGGCGAGATGAATCTCGTGCAGCTCGTCAGCGCCACGGTCTTTCTCGGACTTTGGTTGCCAACATGGTCGATGGAGTTTCCCAAGGATTTCAGCGTCGTCTAGAAATCCAGGGAGTCGGTTATCGTGCCGCAGTTCAAGGTCGCAATCTGGTTCTGAACGTGGGTTACAGCCATCCAGTTCAGATTGAACCTCCCGACGGTATTCAAATGGCCGTGGAAAACAACACGAATGTGGTTGTAAGCGGCATTGATAAAGAAATCGTAGGAAACATTGCCGCTCGCATCCGTGCTGTCCGTCCACCGGAAGTCTATAAGGGTAAAGGCATCCGTTATGCGGGTGAAGTGGTAAGACGTAAAGCTGGAAAGGCAGGTAAGAAGTAAAGATGAAGCTAACTCGTAAAGAATTAATCCAACGTCGGCACCACCGGGTACGGCGTAAGGTAAATGGCAGTAGTGAGCGTCCTCGGTTAGCTGTCTTTCGATCCAATCAGCACATTTATGTCCAGGTAATTGACGACACTCAACAACGGACTCTTGCCTGTGCCTCAACTTTGGAGCCGGATCTAAAATCACAGTTAACAACAGGAGCTACCTGTGCCGCCTCTGTTGAGGTAGGGAAGTTAATTGCTCAGCGAGCGATCGCTCAAGGCATTTCAAGGGTTGTCTTTGACCGAGGCGGCAACCTTTACCACGGTCGAATCAAAGCCCTCGCAGACGCTGCTCGCGAAGCTGGTTTGGATTTCTAAAGCCAAGCATGCAAAAGGCAAAAGTAAAAAGAAAGAAGTTTTATCTCTAGATTTCTCCCTGTGATTTCTCTTTCTTTTGCCTTTTTACATTTTTAGTTTTTACTTTCACTCTCAAGGTTCAGGATAAAACTATGGCAAAAGAGCGTCGGAAAAGTTCTGCGCGTCGGGAAAAAGAAATCACCTTTCAAGAACGGGTGATTCAGATTCGTCGTGTTAGTAAGGTCGTCAAAGGCGGTAAAAAACTCAGCTTTCGCGCCATCGTGGTCATTGGCAATGAACGCGGTCAAGTTGGCGTCGGGGTTGGCAAAGCAAGTGATGTAATTGGAGCTGTTCGCAAAGGCGTTGCCGACGGCAAAAAGCACTTGATTGACATCCCCTTGACCAAGGCAAATTCTATCCCCCATCCCATCAACGGAGCCGGGGGTGGTGCCCAAGTGATGATGCGACCCGCAGCCCCAGGAACGGGTGTTATTGCCGGTGGTGCTGTACGTACTGTGCTGGAGTTGGCTGGTGTCCGTAACATCTTGGCAAAGCAGCTGGGTTCTAATAACCCCTTGAACAATGCTAGAGCTGCCGTTAATGCTCTTTCCACCTTACGTACATTTTCGGAAGTGGCTGAAGAACGCGGGATTCCTATCGAAAATCTCTACGCCTAAATTTAGCCATCAGCGATTAGCTATTAGTGGCTCTCAGTTTAAAGGCAACTTTAATATCTTAGACAAAAGGCAAAAACTAACAACTAATAGCTAAAAGCTTCCCCAAAAAAAAATTAAGTCGTCAATTCTCTAGGTCAAGCGAATGAGATTAGAAGATGCAGTTCCTAAAAAAGGCTCAAAGAAGCGCCGCCGACGCATTGGACGAGGCATAGCGGCTGGTCAAGGGGCCAGTGGTGGCTTTGGGATGCGCGGTCAAAAATCGAGATCGGGGCGGAGCACACGACCCGGTTTTGAAGGTGGACAAATGCCACTGTACCGCCGCCTGCCTAAGTTAAAGCACTTTACGGTCATTAATCGTAAGCAATACACTACGATCAACGTAAGTAAGCTGGCATCACTCCCTGCTAACACGGAAGTAACTCTAGACTCATTGATGGAGTCGGGTATTGTCACTGCCAATAAAGGTTCGCTGAAAGTACTCGGTGACGGGGAACTGAATGTGGCTCTGAACGTAAAAGCAGCTGCTTTCACTAGCTCGGCTCGCAGCAAGATTGAAGCTGCTGGTGGCAGTTGCGAAGTTGTTTCTGCCCGTGCCCGTAAGGGTTAAGCACATTGCATGCCAGCGTCTCTTGCTCATCGTTGAGGTATCCCTTCATGGTCGTTAGTCGAGACAAAAGCCCAACTGCTCAGGAAACCTTTGCACAGATGGCTCAAGCAGCCGGTCTTAGAGGTCGACTGCTTCTCACCATCGGCTTGCTGATTTTAGTTCGCATTGGCATCTTTTTGCCAGTACCGGGAATTGACCGGGCTAGGTTTGCTCAAGATATTCAAAATAACCAATTAATTGGATTTCTGGACATCTTCTCTGGGGGTGGAATTACTGCCTTGGGGATTTTTGCTCTGGGGATTTTGCCCTATATCAATGCCTCGATCATTATCCAACTGCTAACAGCCGCTATCCCTGCTTTGGAGAAATTGCAGAAGGATGAAGGAGAAGCGGGAAGGCGAAAAATCTCTCAGATTACTCGCTATGTAGCGCTGGGAGGGGCTTTGATTCAAACTACCTTCATTTCGATATGGCTTGAACGCTATGCAACGAACGTTCAGGGACCTCTGTTCATTGCGGAGACTGCACTTGCTTTAACAGCTGGTTCGATGTTTGTTATGTGGGTGTCAGAGCTGATTACTGAGCGGGGGGTTGGTAACGGTGCTTCTTTGTTGATTTTTATCAATATTGTTGCCGTTCTACCTAAATCGCTTGGACAAACTATTAATTACGCCCAGGTTGACAATCGCAATGTGGGACCAGTGATCATTCTGCTGCTCGTTTTCCTCGTCATGATCCTGGGAATTGTGTTTGTTCAGGAGGGAACCAGACGGATTCCAATTATTTCAGCACGCCGACAGGTGGGCAAACGGCTCTACCGGGAAAGAACTAGCTACCTGCCTTTGCGGCTAAACCAGGGTGGCGTTATGCCGATCATCTTTGCGTCTTCCGTTTTGATTTTCCCAGGTTTCCTAGCTCAGATTACTCAAAACACAGGCAATAACCCGGTTTTGAGTCAAGTTCATCAAGTTCTCAACCAAGTTGCGAATGCTCTAAATCCGAACAGTCAGACGCCTGGAGTTTATGAGGTTGTTTATCTGATTTTGATTCTGTTTTTCAGCTATTTTTACGCCTCTTTAATTGTAAATCCTGTGGATTTATCACAGAACTTGAAAAAAATGGGAGCCAGCATCCCAGGGATCCGTCCGGGTCGGGCTACTAGCGATTATGTGGAAGGAGTTTTGAACCGGCTAACTTTTTTAGGCGCTATCTTTTTGGGATTAGTGGCAATCGTGCCAACAATTGTAGAAAGAGCCACCGGCATTACAACTTTTCAAGGGCTGGGAGCGACTTCTTTGCTAATTCTAGTGGGCGTGGCAATTGATACCGCGAAGCAAATCCAAACTTATGTCATTTCCCAGCGCTATGAAGGAATGGTGAAGCAGTAGTGACGCGATTGATTTTTTTGGGGCCGCCAGGGGCGGGAAAGGGAACTCAGGCACATATCCTCGCTCAAGACTTGGAGATTCCTCATATTTCCACGGGTGACATCTTGAGAAATGCCAAGGCTGCTGGAACCGAACTCGGTTTAAAGGCAAAGTCTTTTATGGATCGGGGTGAGTTGGTTCCAGATACTTTGATATTGGATCTGGTGCGCGATCGCCTGAGCCAAACGGATGCCCAACCCGGTTGGATTTTAGATGGTTTCCCGCGTACCGTCTCTCAGGCAACTTTCCTGGATGAATTGTTGCAGGAATTAGATCAAGTCTCCGATTGCGTTCTCAACCTGGAAGTTCGGGACGAAGTGTTGGTGGAGCGGATGCTGGAACGAGGGCGTAAGCAAGGACGCGCGGATGATACAGAAGAAGTCATTCGTCGCCGTTTGGAAGTTTATCGCAACCAAACGGCTCCATTAATTGATTTCTACGAGAAACGCCAACAGTTGGTTTCAGTTGATGGCGATCGCTCTCTAGAGGAAGTTACTTCTGCACTCAAACAAGTTGTTCATTCTTGAGAGAGTGGGTGCAATCTCCCAGATATTTGGAGTCAGTTTACTGCCAATCCACTTCCCAGACTGGCGGCTGGGACTGACTCCCAACTGAACGAAGTAAATTTTGATAAAATATGTTAATAAGACCTTGACTGTCAATCAGGGGCATGATCCGTGAATGACTGTAGGCAAGCTGAAGAATTGAGGAAAAGGATAACTTGGCTAAACAAGATTTAATTGAAATGGAAGGCACGGTAACAGAATCCCTGCCTAATGCGATGTTTCGCGTCGATTTAGATAATGGGTTTAATGTATTAGCCCATATTTCCGGAAAAATTCGTCGGAATTACATCAAAATTCTACCGGGCGATCGCGTCAAAGTGGAACTCACTCCATACGACCTAACCAAAGGCAGGATTACTTACCGACTGCGTAACAAAAAGTAGTGGCGAAAAAAGCGATTCGCTCATCTTAAAAAAGCTTGTCTTAATTAAAAAATTCGTCAAGCAGATGAACTTTAAAATACACTTAAAAAGTGATATAATGTAGAGCTTGCAATGTAGCCAAAATAGGCATGAAAGTTCGAGCATCAGTCCGAAAAATTTGTGAAAAATGCCGCGTCATTCGGCGGCGCGGTCGAGTCATGGTGATTTGTTCTAACCCAAAACACAAGCAACGCCAAGGTTAACTCAACCCGAACCTCAGAACAAGTTTATAGCACTAAAAGCAAGACTAGGGAGAAAACAAGCGTGGCACGGATTGCTGGGGTAGACCTTCCTCGCGATAAGCGCGTAGAAATTGGTCTGACTTACATCTATGGAATTGGACTCTCGCGCTCCAAAGAAATTTTGGTAGCATCCAAAGTTAATCCAGACACAAGAGTAAAAGACTTAAGTGATTCAGACGTTGCTGCCCTGCGCGAAGCAGTGGAAAGCAACTATCAGATTGAAGGAGACCTCAGACGCTGGGAGGCAATGAACATCAAGCGCCTGATTGACATTGGCACCTATCGGGGTCGGCGTCATCGGATGGGCTTGCCAGTTCGGGGTCAACGAACCCGTACAAATGCGAGAACTCGTCGGGGCAGGCGTCTCACAGTCGCAGGTAAGAGAAAGGCACCAGGGCCTAAATAACCTGCTTCTGTTAGCTGAAAAGCTAAAAGCAGAGGCTCGAATTTCGTTTGTTTGCTAAAGGCGAACTTAACCAACCAATTCAGCCAACCCATTATAACTACTGTCAATTAGATCCCAATGGCGCGACAACCAACAAAAAAAACTGGTCCAAAAAAACAAAAACGCAACGTACCTAATGGCGTAGCCTTCATCCAGTCCACTTTTAACAACACGATTGTCACGATTTCTGACACGAACGGGGACGTACTTTCCTGGGCTTCAGCTGGCTCAAGTGGCTTTAAGGGAGCTAAGAAAGGAACTCCTTTTGCAGCGCAAACCGCAGCTGAAAGTGCGGCTCGCCGAGCGACCGATCAAGGGATGCGTCAGATTGAAGTGATGGTTAGCGGTCCAGGAGCTGGTCGGGAAACCGCGATTCGAGCGCTGCAAGGGGCGGGGCTAGAAATTACCTTAATTCGAGATGTGACGCCAATCCCCCACAATGGCTGTCGTCCGCCCAAGCGACGTCGAGTCTAGGATTGCTTTGACAGCGATCGCTGTCAAAGCAATTATTAATTATCAGCAAGTGGCAAACAAGTTAACTGCTGAGTTGGCATTGAGACAGCAAGGGCAATGCTAGGAAAGCGCTTTTAGCGTTTTTTCCAGGGGTTTTATGAAGAAGGGAGGTCACTCCGTGGCGCAGTTTCAAATTGAGTGTGTAGAGTCCAAAACTGAGAATAATCGGAGCCAATATAGCAAATTTGTCCTGGAGCCTCTAGAACGCGGTCAAGGCACCACCGTTGGCAATGCGCTGAGGCGGGTTCTACTGTCTAACTTAGAAGGGACAGCCGTAACAGCTGTTCGGATTGCAGGGGTTAATCATGAGTTTGCCACAGTTGAGGGAGTGCGGGAGGATGTCCTAGAAATTCTGCTGAACATGAAGGACATTGTACTCAAAAGTCATTCCTCCCATCCCCAAATTGCTCGATTAACTGTCACAGGCCCAGCAACGGTGACAGCGGGACGATTTGATTTACCCTCCGAAGTTGAGGTAGTCGATCCCAATCAATACGTTGCCACTCTAGCAGACGACGCTAGGCTGGAAATGGAATTTCGTATCGAACGAGGAAAGGGATATCGCGCAGTAGACCGGACACGAGACGAAACTGCTGCTTTGGACTTCCTCCAGATTGACGCTGTGTTTATGCCGGTGCATAAAGTTAACTACAGCATTGAAGATGCCCGAATTGACGGGTCTTTGGAAAGAGACCGGCTAATCCTGGAAATCTGGACGAATGGTAGCCTTAGTCCCCAAGAGGCACTTTCTCAAGCAGCGAGTATTTTGGTGGATTTGTTCAATCCCCTGAAAGATATCACCCTCGATCCGATGACGGTAGACTATACCGATGACGAAGATCCCACCAGCCAGATTCCAATCGAAGAATTGCAGCTTTCGGTGAGGGCATACAACTGTCTCAAGCGAGCGCAAATTAACTCTGTAGCCGACTTGCTGGATTACAGCCAAGAGGATCTGCTAGAGATTAAAAACTTTGGTCAAAAGTCGGCAGAAGAAGTTATCGAAGCCTTGCAGCGGCGGCTAGGAATTACCCTGCCCCACGAAAAGGTTGCGAAAACAACTTGAAGTATGGAGTAAGGGGTAATGGGTAAAATCAATTACCTGTTACCAATTACTTTTTCACCGAGTACCCATAGCAGTTACCAATTACCAATTAGCAAGTCAAAATCGTTATGCGTCACTGTCGTCGTATTCCAAAACTGGGTAAACCCGCCGACCAGCGTCGAGCGCTTTTGAGGGCGCTGGCAACAGAACTAATCCGTCAGGGTCGAATCACCACCACTAAGACGCGAGCCAAGGCGCTGCGACCGGAAGTGGAAAAAATGATTACTCTGGCAAAGGACGGATCTCTGGCAGCTCGTAGACAAGCCTTGGGCTACATTTATGACAAACAGTTGGTTCATGCCCTGTTTGAGCAAGCCGCTAGCCGTTATGGCGAACGTAACGGAGGATACACCCGTATCCTGCGAACCGTGCCACGTCGGGGCGATAATGCTGAAATGGCTATTATCGAGCTGGTTTAAAGTGAGGGATTGAGGACTGAGAGCATTCAAAACTCACAACTCAAAACTCGCAACTCATCATGTTACAAGCCATGCCATTATCGACCCAGCGAGTTGCCCTGGTAATCCAATACCTGGGCACTCATTTTCATGGCTGGCAGCGGCAACCCAATGGTCGCACTGTGCAGGAAGAGATTGAAACCGTCCTGTCCAAGGTGCAGGAGCGAGCTGTTACTCTACATGGTGCAGGGCGCACTGATAGCGGTGTCCATGCAGCAGCCCAAGTGGCACACTTTGAGGTGACAGGCCCGATTCCCGCTGAAAAGTGGGCTGCGATTCTTAATTCTCATCTGCCCGATGATATTTTGATTCGAGCCTCAGCTGCTGTGGGTTCAAACTGGCATGCTCGGTTTTCTGCGAGCTGGCGTCGGTATCGATACACGATCTATACAGATCCCAAGCCAAACTTGTTTGTGCAGCCTTTTAGTTGGCATTATTATTATGCACCGTTAGATGAATCTCTCATCCAGGCAGCTTTAACCCCTTTGATAGGTAGCCACCACCTAGCTGCTTTTCACAGGGCGAATTCAGCGCGATCGCATTCCTGGGTAGACGTGCAGGCGGCAGAGTGCTACCGAAACGGCTCATTTATTCATATTGAGATTCAAGCCAACGGATTTTTGTATGGCATGGTGCGGCTGCTGGTGGGATTACTGGTGCAGGTAGGAAAAGGAGAGCTTTCGCCAGAAAGCTTTACCGAGTTGTGGGTAAACCAGCGCCGTCACGAAGTGAAGTACTCTGCACCCGCTAAAGGTTTGTGCCTGTTGCGAGTTGGCTACCCTGAGTTTCCCTTTCCCCCGGAAGTCTGGTTTGACACCCAGCCTAAGTTGGTCTTACCGACTGTCACCGCAGCCGAATATTGCCTAAGTTGAAAAGTTGAAGGTGAGAAGGTTGAAGTTTAAAAATTCTTCAACATTCAAATCTCCCACTTAGCAACTTTTGACTCACCTCTTGAAGCGTATAAAAAGAACCATGAACAAAACCCCCATCCCATCCCAAGATTCCATCGAACGCAATTGGTACGTTGTCGATGCCGCAGAGCAGCGTCTGGGTCGTTTGGCAAGTGAAATTGCCATGATTCTAAGAGGCAAAAACAAGCCAACCTTCACTCCTCATTTGGATACCGGCGATTTTGTGATTGTCGTCAATGCCGAAAAAGTAGTCGTAACGGGCAAAAAACGCACTCAAAAGCTCTATCGGAAACATTCGGGGCGTCCGGGCGGAATGAAGACAGAAACCTTTGCTAAGCTACAAGGTCGTATCCCAGAGCGGATTATCGAACACGCCGTGCGCGGGATGCTGCCTAAGAGTTCTCTGGGGAAACAACTGTTCACCAAACTGAAAGTTTATCCAGGGCCATCCCATCCCCATGAATCTCAACAGCCCCAGGAACTCAAAATTCAAACAATTCCAGGAGGAGAAAATTAATGCAAGCAGTAGAACAGAGCGATCGAGTCGTATATTGGGGAACAGGTCGCCGCAAATCTTCCGTAGCCAGGGTTCGCCTGGTTCCCGGAAGCGGCCAGATGGTTGTCAATGACCGACCGGGCGACAATTACTTCAATTACCAAGCGGCTTATCTGTCAGCGGCAAAAGCCCCCCTGGAAACCTTGGGTCTGGAAAATGAGTATGACATTCTGGTGAAAGCCCACGGTGGTGGATTAACCGGGCAAGCGGATTCGATTCGTTTGGGAGTGGCGAGAGCCTTGTGCCAACTCGACCCGGACAATCGCCAGCCGCTGAAAAGCGAGGGTTATTTAACCCGCGATCCCAGAGCGAAAGAGCGGAAGAAATACGGCTTGCACAAAGCCCGGAAAGCTCCGCAATACTCGAAGCGATAAAAAAGCGATCGCTTTTGAGTGGTTGATCGATGGTCGGTGCGAGGTCTGCCTCGCACTCGCTAATACTGGAAAGCTAGAATTTATATAGGGACATTCCCAGTCGAGGAGAAATCATGGCAAGACAAGGAATTCATCCGGAGTGGTATCCAGAAGCAAAAGTTTATTGCAACGGAGAAGTAGTAATGACCGTTGGCTCAACACAGCCAGAACTTCACGTTGATGTTTGGTCGGGCAACCACCCCTTTTACACCGGAACCCAGAAAATCATTGACACCGAAGGTCGGGTAGAGCGCTTCATGCGGAAATACGGAATGTTGGAAACTACCCAAGCCCAAGGTGATGATGCTGGTTCCCAAGGCAAAAAGTAGCGGGTTGGCTTGCTCGTAGCACGGCTCACCTGTTGGGTCGAAGTTATTGATGATAAGCTTTCCTGCTGTTTTTGTGGAGCGATCGCATTTCCTATGGCTGAAACATACCTGCTGGAGAAATTAAATTCCGTTGAGCAAACCTTTAATGAGTTAACCCACCGACTGGCAGATCCTGATACTGCTTCTAATCCAGACGAGTATCAACGGGTGGCAAAGGTTCGTTCCTCATTGGAGGAAGTTGTCAACACTTACGAAAGCTGGAAAACAACTCAGCAAGACTTGGTGGGGGCAAGGCTCGTACATAAGGACTCTGCCAGCGATCCTGAGTTGCAGGAAATGGCAGCCTTGGAAGTGGAAGAACTGGAGAGCAAGCTTGAGTATTTGGAAACACGCCTCAAGATTTTACTTCTGCCCCGTGATCCCAATGATGACAAAAACATCATGTTGGAAATTCGCGCTGGTACAGGTGGAGATGAGGCGAGTATCTGGGCGGGCGATTTGGTGCGAATGTACTCGTACTACGCCCAAACTCAAAACTGGAAGATTAAGTTACTCAGCGAGTCGCGGGCAGAGTCAGGTGGTTTTAAAGAAGCCATCTTAGAAATCCAGGGCGACAACGTTTACAGCCAACTGAAGTTTGAAGCTGGCGTCCATCGGGTACAACGAGTGCCAGTGACGGAAGCTGGAGGACGGGTTCACACCTCAACTGCAACAGTTGCGGTGATGCCAGAGGTGGATGATGTAGAGATACACATTGACCCGAAAGATATTGAAATGAGCACAGCTCGGTCTGGCGGTGCTGGCGGTCAAAACGTGAACAAGGTAGAAACCGCTGCCGACCTGTTCCACAAACCGACGGGAATTCGGATTTTCTGTACGGAAGAGCGATCGCAGTTGCAAAACAAAGAACGCGCTATGCAAATCCTCCGTGCCAAGCTTTACGAAATAAAGCTACGCGAACAACAGGAAGCTGTGACTTCCATGCGGCGTTCTCAGGTAGGTACCGGCTCCCGTTCAGAAAAAATTCGCACTTACAATTACAAAGATAACCGCGTTACGGATCACCGGCTGGGTCAGAACTACAGCCTAAACCCGGTTCTGCAAGGCGACCTAGAACATATTATTCAGGCTTGTATTTCTCAAGACCAGCAAGAACGCTTGGCAGAATTAGCCGCTTCCACTACTAACGCTGAGTCGCTTAATTAAGACGAGCGCTAAATGTATGGAAAACGCGATTAGTCGCGTTTTTGCCATCCCGAACCCAGCCGACGTGTAAACGGCTGGGTTTTTATTTTTTCCATATCATCTCTGGTAAATTACCCACCATTGGAGAAACTCGCCCTGCTAGAGCATTGTGGAGAACTAACTCACCTTCTCTTAAAGGCGATCGCTTCAAAACCAGCGTTTTTGCGTTTTATATGACTATCCGCAGGCTAAAATTCTGGCAAAATTAGCTAAGGAACGGTTATACCCTGCTGTCTGGCTCGAAAATCAGGATAGTGATAGCCCTTGCCTAACCAAGAGCTGACTTTTCCCCCTATCTGGGTTAAAAGTGAGGGCAGGATGAATCAAACTGTTCAAAAGCCTTATTTTCTTGTATTTTATTCTTATTAGAGAGATATCAATAATTACTCATGTATTATTAATAACACTATTAAGTCAAGTTTCTCTAACTTTGGGCTTAAATAAAACAGATGTGAAAAAGACTGGTGGAAATTAATTAAAAACTTGCTCTAAAGGCTTGTATAGATAGCGTTGACCAGAGGTGCCGAGATGCCAAACAATAATAATCAAGCTTCGGATTGGAATTACGATCCCAATGATCCCTATTCTCCAATTTACTATAAGGGAGCAGTTGTTGGATTTATCAAACCAGAATATGCAGTCCGAATCGTTGATTTTCTTAATGAAGATGAAAGGCTCCGCAAAGCTCTCAAAATGGCTTGTTTTGACTTGATAACTGAAGCGGGGGGAGATACGACTAGAGTTGATCTTTTAATGAAAAGATATATTGCAAGTACCGAACGTCCTAAATATGGATCGGCGGCGCTTGCCTTGCTATTAAAGGATAGACAAGATGAACTTGATATTAGTGATAAAGAATTTGCCCGGTTCTGTGATTCTTATCGATTGTCTTGGAAAGAGCTGAAAGAAATTTTTCTAGGAAAAGAAATCAACGATAATCAGCTAGGGCCAATTGCCCGAATCATTGGGAAATCCATTGAAGAGTTGATTGAAGTGCGGGATGGGCCACCTCCTAGAGGCGATCGCTAATGCGAGGCTAATGCGAGTAAGGGGGCGGAATTAAAGACAATTTGTGATCAGGGGGACGTAGGGCCACATAAAAATTCCCAATCTTTAATCATCTTCTTGCATCAAAGAATACCAGTAGTTCTTATGGGCGTTGACTGGCTACTAACAAAAGCACGTGCAGGAATAGATGAGAAGAAGGACTCAGATAAGACAAAATTAGCCTTGCACTCGGTATATCTAGGGAAAGGCGATCGCGCTGTTGGATCTTCAACTGCCTCCCAATCGTTGCTAGGTCTTATTTTAGAATTAAATTTTGTTAAGATGAACTGGACTCTTGCGATCGCCTGACGGACTTACGGGCAACACCAACTAACATCCGTCAAATAATTCGCTCATCCCCCCAGCATCCTTGGAGACTCTTGATGTTACGACTTGAACATATCAGTAAAATTTACCCGACCGGCGAAGTTCTCAAGGATGTCAACTGGGAAGTCAAACCAGGCGATCGCATTGGCTTAGTCGGCGTTAACGGTGCTGGGAAATCAACCCAGCTCAAAATTATTGCGGGGGAGATGGAACCCACTGCTGGGGAAGTAATTCGTCCTGCGAATTTGCACATTGCCTACCTGACTCAAGAATTTGAGGTAGATCCCACGCGCACTGTGCGAGAAGAACTTTGGACAGTTTTCAAAGAAGCCAACGAAGTACAGCACGCTCTGGCAAAGGTGCCGAGAGAGATGGAAACTGCTAATCCAGAGGAATTAGACCGACTGATCCACAAATTGGATCGGCTACAGCGGCAGTTTGAAGCGCTGGATGGCTACGGGTTAGATGCACGGATTGAGAAGATGTTGCCAGAAATGGGGTTTGCGTCAGAAGATGGCGATCGCCTCGTTAGTGCTTTCAGCGGTGGCTGGCAGATGCGGATGAGTTTGGGCAAAATCTTACTTCAAAAACCCGATTTATTACTGCTGGATGAACCAACCAACCACCTGGATCTAGAAACGATTGAGTGGTTGGAAACCTATCTCAAAGGGCTGAAAACCCCAATTGTGATAGTATCGCACGACCGAGAATTTCTCGATCGTCTTTGCACCCAAATTGTAGAAACAGAGCGCGGCGTTTCTACCACCTACTTAGGCAACTATTCTGCTTATTTACAACAAAAAGCGGAAAACCAAGAAGCCCAACTCAGCGCCTACGAACGTCAGCAAAAAGAACTAGAGAAACAGCAAGTCTTTGTTGACCGTTTCCGTGCCAGTGCTACCCGCAGCACCCAAGCGAAAAGCCGCGAGAAACAGCTAGAAAAAATCGAACGGATTGAAGCACCGACTGGGGGATTAAGAACTCTACGTTTCCGCTTTCCTGCTGCTCCCCGAAGTGGTCGCGAGGTGGTGGAAATCAATAATTTAGTACATATGTACGACGAAAAAATTCTGTTTTTAGATGCGAATCTGCTACTGGAACGAGGCGATCGCATTGCTTTCCTTGGCCCGAACGGTGCTGGGAAATCTACCTTGTTGCGCCTAATTATGGGCATGGAAAAACCTACTGAAGGTTCAGTTCAATTAGGGGCTCACAATGTTATTCCTGGCTACTTTGAGCAAAATCAGGCGGAAGCGTTGGATCTTTCTAGAACTGTCATGCAAACTATCCATGATGAAGTACCTGAATGGAAAAATGAGGAAGTTCGCACACTTCTAGGACGCTTCTTGTTTAGCGGTGACACCGTATTCAAAAAAGTTGAGGCTCTCAGCGGTGGTGAAAAAGCTCGTTTGGCATTAGCAAAAATGCTTTTGCGCCCAGTTAATTTAATGATTTTGGATGAGCCTACTAACCACTTGGATATTCCAGCTAAAGAAATGTTGGAAGAGGCAATCCAAAACTATGAGGGTACGGTGATTTTAGTCTCCCACGACCGATATTTTATTTCCAAAGTGGCTAATAAAATTGTCGAGATCCGCGATGGAGAATTCCGCCTGTATCGAGGAGATTACCATTACTATCTGGACAAAATTGCTGAGGAAAAAGAGGAGGCAAGATTAGCTGCGATCGCTGCTGAGAAAGCTACCAAGAAAGCTGCGAAAGCTGCCAAGGAATCTAGCAAACGCAAATAGGCGCAAATAAATTAGTGGGGTGGATAATGCCCACCCTACAGTTTGTTTAGATAATATCAAACTTAGTAAATCGAGCTGATTATTTGCAGCTAATTCTCTGATTTTTTTATTCAAGAAAATATAGCTACTTCGGTTTATAAATCTATAAAATTGACTATCCAATTCATTGATTTCTAAATGAAAAAATAGGAATTGCTTGTTCAATACTACTTATAATATTCTGTTATGTATACAATATTAATCACATAAAATATTATCAAGCAAAATAAAATCTTCAGTGTGCTTGATGGGCGGGTGCGGTAAGCGATTGCTAACATACCCTACTGACGTGCCAAAGTTCATTTAGTGCAGATAACAATAGCGTGAACCCCAGCACTATCATAGCTTTTGCCTCTTGATTGGAAGAATCCTTTTAAACATTGTCACGTTACCACAATTTATTTTTATAAATACAGCATGAATTGGATATTTTCCCAATTACCTGTTTAGCGCTACTCGGCGTAAGCCTTTGCCTGATTTGCGTTTGAAAAATCGAAAACCCCCCTCCTTTAGAGGGATGCAAGCTAAAATAAGGCAACAGTTGCCTAAGTAGAGAGGGGGGAAATTGTTTTGTTTTTCTGACATACCACCGTCGAACTCCTAGCAAAGCCAAAAGCCAGATAGTAACGCTTGTGTCTGTGACACCCTTGTGTGCTAGTTGCGTTCAGATAGGTGAAAAGAGCTAACCTCGTAAACGCGATAAGTTAAACACAGTATAGGATACGTGACTCGCAAACCCATTGACGATCGCAAGTGTGCAATCAGCTATTCTCAACGTGCGATCGCTCCCTACTCGGACAGTCTTGCGAAACCTGTAAAAAAATAGTCATCTCATCTAGAGAGAATTGCTGTGCTGTCCTAGGGAAAAAAACAAAAAAGCTAGCAAAAGCTGCTAAAAATAACACTGCGAGTACAAAGCGCGATGATATCATGACGGAGAAATTACTGAAAACAAAGGGCAATTGAGTATGGCGCAAGCACCTGTCTCTCCCGTGGTGCTAGTCATTCTAGACGGCTGGGGGTACCGCGAAGAAACCGATGGAAACGCCATAGCCGCTGCTAACACACCTGTGATGGATAGCCTCTGGGCAGCCTATCCCCACACACTCATCTACACCTCCGGCAAGGCTGTAGGATTGCCAGAAGGTCAGATGGGGAACTCAGAAGTGGGCCATCTCAACATTGGTGCTGGTCGGGTTGTACCGCAAGAATTAGTTCGGATCTCAGACGCCGTGGAAGACGGTAGTTTACTGAGCAATCCCGCGCTGGTGCAAGTCTGTCAGGAAGTCAAGAGCCGGGGTGGTAAGCTTCACCTAATTGGGCTTTGTTCTGAAGGTGGGGTGCATTCTCATCTGGCGCATCTTTTAGGATTACTAGATTTAGCGAAAGCGCAAGAGATTCCCTCAGTTTGTATCCACGCGATCGCAGATGGGCGCGATACCTATCCCCATGAGGGGATAGAGGCAATTCAGAAAATTCAAGACCACATTGACCAGATTGGGGTCGGACGCATTGTCACCCTTAGCGGTCGCTACTACGCAATGGATCGAGACCAGCGGTGGGATCGGGTGAAACGTGCCTACGATGTGATGACCCAGGATGGCTTGGGAGACGGTCGCTCGGCGCAGGAAGTTTTACAGGCTTCCTATGCTGAAAATGTCACCGATGAATTTATCATCCCAACCCGAATTGCTCCTGGAGCTGTGGAAGCAGGAGATGGCGTCATTTTCTTTAACTTCCGACCCGACAGATCCAGACAACTTACTCAAGCCTTGGTGTCTCCCGGTTTTAAGAAATTTGAACGACAGCACATCGAGCCGCTGAGCTTTGTCACTTTTACTCAGTACGAACCGAATTTGCCAGTTTTGGTGGCTTTTGAACCCCAGAATCTGAGTAACATCCTGGGGGAAGTCATTGCCAATCGGGGACTGCGCCAGTTTCGGACTGCTGAAACCGAGAAATACGCCCACGTTACTTATTTCTTCAACGGGGGTCGGGAACAGCCTTTTGAAGGGGAAGACCGGGAACTGGTACCGAGTCCAATGGTTCCAACCTATGACCAAGCACCGGAGATGTCAGCAGCAGCGGCGACGGATGTAGCGATCGCTGCCGTTGAAAAACGCATTTACTCCCTCATGGTGATCAACTACGCCAACCCAGACATGGTGGGGCATACAGGTCAGATAGAACCAACAATTCAAGCACTGGAAACCGTAGACCGATGTTTGGGACGCCTTCTAGAAAGTATCAGTAAGGCGGGTGGCACAGCGATCATCATTGCCGACCACGGGAATGCTGAATATATGCAGGATAAAGAAGGCAACCCTTGGACTGCTCACACAACGAACCCTGTGCCATTTATCCTGGTGGAAGGGGAAGGGTTAAAAATTCCCGGCTATGGGACTGAAGTAACTTTGCGAACTGATGGACGTTTGTCGGACATTGCACCGACGATTCTGGAAATTTTAAAGCTGCCACAGCCAATAGAGATGACAGGTCGTTCGATGCTGGTTCCTCTGGAATTTGATGTCCGCGCCAATCGCACACCCGTGCGAGTTTCTCTGTAAAGTGCTAGGAGCTAATGGCTAATGACTGATTGCATTTTGCGGATAATTAGCGATTAGCTCTTCACGCTCGGCAATTCACGATTCTTAAAAACTGACACCGAACAACCAACTATGAATCTATATAGCATTCTTCAAATTATATGGGCGGCTTCTTCCGCCATTCTGATTGTTTTAGTGCTGCTACATAGTCCTAAAGGAGATGGAATTGGGGGGATTGGCGGACAGGCTCAATTGTTTACCAGCACCAGAAGTGCAGAAACAGCGCTGAATCGAGTAACCTGGATATTCACTGTCATCTTTCTGGGCTTGTCGGTAATTTTGAGCATGGATCGGTTATGGCAATAGTATCCAATTGGGATGCATGATCAATGATGGGTTTTGAGTGGAAAAAGGAGAAAAGTAGGAAAGTTGAAAAGGCGAAAGCATCAAACTTTCAAACTCTTAGACGAAGCCTACAGAAACGCTTGCGACATCAAAACTCTTTTCAAAACTCAAAACGATTCATCACGGCGGGAATCGCGATCGCAACTTGCTTATTGGTAGTTTTAGCCCATTTTCGGGTAGTGGACGCGGGTGATGGTTGGGCATCTGAAGTGTCACGCCAGCTATCTGCAACCTCGCTCCCGACACCCCAAGCCCACGTCCTACCGCCGACACTGTTGCAATGGCAAGATACCAGCAACAGTGGTGATTACTTCTCTCAGGTAAAGCCTACCCCTGTTGGCTATCTGGTTTGGTCGCAGTTTCCGGTTAAGGTCTTCGTAGAGAGGTCAGAAACTTCTACCGTAAGCCAACAGTGGGCAAGTGCTGTGTTAAATGCTGTGCAGGAATGGGGCGTTTATTTGCCCCTCCAGGTGGTCGAGCAGTCAGAGATGGCTGATATCAAGATCGTGCGATCGCTTCCTTCCCTTAAGCCATCCTTTAACCGCCGCACTGGGGAATTTCATCTGCCTCGCGCTCGTTCTGCTGAAACCCGCTATGAATTCTATCTCAACCCAGTAACAGGCACACCCTCTGTTCTATCCCATCGATTTACGATTCAACTGAGTCCGACTCAAACCGGCGACTATATTCAATCTGCTGCCCGTCACGAACTCGGGCACGCACTGGGTATCTGGGGGCACAGTCCTTTAGAAACAGACGCCCTATATTTTTCCCAGGTGCGTAATCCTCCCCCAATTTCTTTGAGAGATATCAACACCCTCAAGCGGATCTACGAACAGCCAACACGAGTGGGATGGCCTTTGCAAAATGCTACCCAAAGCCACCTCAAGCGTACAGGATTGGTGAATAACTCATCTGCCATCTAGGCGTGCAGTGGTGGGGCTAGAGGCGCACCTGTAAGCCGTCAATCATTAGCTAGATTGGTTGGGAGCCTAACGGAAGACTGCGTATAAATTCGCTTTGGATTTCATAGAAAGTTAAGCCGTTTCTCTAATTAAGAACGGAAATCAGGAATCAGACAACAACATGCGATCATCTCTTCTGAAGGACAACTAGCTCCTTCAGAATGATAACTAGCTGATTTTCGTTCTACCTGGATAACGCCAATCGCTCAACTGGACGCGCCGTTCCTGTAGCAACTCAGTATAAAGTTTTACCAATTGGTCGATGTTGCGGCTGAGGGTGTATCGCTCTACAACCCTAGCGATCGCTTTTTGTCCTAGTCGCTTTGTAAACTCCGGGTTGCCTCGTAACAACGGCAGTAGGGTTCGCAACTGCCCAGCGACCCCTTGAGTTCTGAGAATTATCCCAGCGTCTCCCTCCAACGGCGTTCCCTCCAAAACTTCGCCATCAGCACCGGCATCAGTGGCTACACAGGCAACGCCACAAGCCATTGCTTCTAGTAAGGAGAGTGAAAGCCCTTCTACCAGAGAAGGCAAAATAAATACATCGGCTCCCCGCAAAATTTCGATTCGCCGTTGCTCATCCGGTTCGGTTCCCCACCAAATGATGCCGTATTCTGAGTCATAAAACGGCTCTAAAGACGGTTTCAACGGTCCATCACCAACAATCAATAACTTACACTCTGGCCCCATTTCTGACTCTTTCCAGGCGCGGAGCATTGCTTCCACATTTTTTTCGGTGGCAATTCGACCCTGGTAGACAAACAGGCGCTTAGCGTTTACTTCAGATTTGATGTTAGAAGGCCCTGGACAATACTTCTGGACATCAACGCCATTGGGAATCACAGCTACCTTTGACGCAGCGACTCCCAGCCGTGCTAGTAAATCCCGCTGAACTTGAGAAAAGATAATCGTTCGGTCGTAGTCTACTAGACAAGACGCATACAGCTGATAAGTCAGGAGTTGCGTCCCTGATTTGAGATTGCGTCGCTTCCCATCAAACGGGGTATGGAAGGTAGCAACCAGGGGTAAATTCAGTTCTTCGCAGATTTCCGGCAGCAGAAAGTCCAGAGGTGACAGAGTGAGCGAAGCGTGTACTAGGTCTGGCTTTAGCTCATCGAGCGACTGAGTCAGAACCTTTCTCGATCTCAGAGTAGGAATTGTATAAACCTGGGACTTGTACAGGAACGGTAGAGACACTTCCTCACATCCAGGCCAAGCCTGGAGGTCAGATTCTTCGTCTTGGGCAAAGTGGAGGAAGCTAACTCGATGGCCCTGGGCTAACAACGCATTGGTAATTTCTCGACTGTAGGTGACATTGCCGCAAAAGGGTGATTTTTTTCCAAGCCAGGCTATATGCATTTTCTAAGAGTTTTGAGTTTTTAGCTTTGAGTTTTGAGTTTTGAGTTAATCATTCAAAACTCGTTATTCAAAACTCATCACTTTTCTTTTCCTGTACCGGAAATATACCAGGTTAAGAGTCCTCCTGCGATCGCGATCGCAGCTAAACCGAGAAATACTGCCTGTAACCCCAAAATCGTCTCTGCAACGCCTGCTAAGGCTAAAGGCAGGCTTAGAGCAATATTAATGACGTTGTTTTGTAACCCAAAGACTTTCCCTCGCATTTGGTCGGGGGTTTCGGCTTGGATGGTTGTCTGCATCGGGATAGCCACCAACGACCCAAAAAAGCCTAAAAGCGTGGTCAACAGGAATGCCAGCAATAGCTGCTTCGTAAACAATCCCAGACCAACCAAAGAGGCTGCCGTTCCGATAGAACCATAGAGGCTGAGCCGATTATGGGAGAACCGCTGCCCAAAGTGTCCCAGAACCGTCGCCCCTCCCACCATGCCAACCCCACCAGCCGCGAGTAAAAAGCCGAACTGAGAGGATTTCAAGCCAGGAATAACTTCTGCCATCCGCACAGCTAGAACCGACAGCGCCGCAAAAACTGAAAATAAAATTACCAGTTGGATTAGGGCATTGCGGACGCGCTTTTGTTCTTTGAGGTAACGCAGTCCGTCACGCAGATCTTCCCAAACATGGGGTGATTCGTGTTCGGGGGTGTTAGTTTTTTCACCCGTGCGGAGGATCAGCAACAGCAATCCTGCGATCGCATAACTGCCTCCCACCACCAATTCTTTACCAATGTCCGCTCCCACACCCAAGCGTCCTGCTAGGGTATCTGCAATTCCCAGTAACGGCTCTCCCACGGCAAATCCCACGATTACCGAAGCCATCATTGTCATCGTGTACAGCGAATTCGCCGAAAGCAAATGATGCCGTCCCACAACCAGCGGAATCACTGACTGCTCAGCGGGGGCAAAAAACTGCGTCAGCGTAGAAATCAGGAATGTTAATCCCAGCAGAATGCAGAATCCCACCGGCAACCCTCCCAGAGTTGACCAGCCATGCGAGATCCACAGCAGCGGCGGTACCGCCAAAACCAGTGCCCCCCGCAGCAGGTTCGTTGCCACTAGCACTGCCTTCTTGGGCCACCGATCTACAAACACACCCGCAACGGAACCAAATAGTATGGCGGGAATCGTAAAGGCCATCATGATCGCCGATACCCACACGCTGATCGTCTGATCTGGTGCTTGAAAGTGAGTAGCAATCAATGCAATTACCAGCACCAGATAAACCTTATCGGCTATCTGCGAGAAAACTTGACCCCCCCACAGAGCCAGGAAGTTACGGTTTTTTAAAACCGGCAAAAACCCTTGTGCTTCCTCCTCTACTTCCTCATCGACAACCAGATTGGACGCCGAGGTGCTGTGGTTCAATCCTCCATCAGAAGGGTCGTCCGTTTCTGTTTCTGTATCTATCTCTGGGGTTACAGCATCGTCCACCGGGGAGTGGGGAAAAGAAATCGCCGGGCGAACCTCTTCCCATTCAGTGGTTTCATGGGGTGTTAAGCGCTCGTCAGACAAGGGGCGTAATGTGGTAGGTGTTGACGATCCAGTAAAAGCAGGGCGGGGGCGCTCGGAAGCGGGAATGCTGAATCCGGAAGAACGAGGAAATTTCCCTTCCTCCGTCCACCGTTCGCCATCCTCAATCTTCTGTCTAGACTGACTTAGGGACATTCGAGCTTGTAGATCGGAATCATACCGTTGCATCATGGTTCAGGATAAATTCAGCTGGGACGAGAAACAAGCATCCATCAAAGCAGCAGAGCGAATTGACCGACCAAAGTGATACTGGACGTACTGACGTAAGAGTTGCTCTACTGAAACCCAAGCGGCGTCTTCGGAAGGATGAGAGATGAGGGAGGTCGGATGAGTTAATTCTTCATTACTTTTTCCGTTCTGGGGTAGCTCTGGCTCAGCTAACTGCTGTAGCAGCGCTAGCTCAACGGCGTTCAGTTTGGTGTTCAGCATCACGGGCGTTTGTGGATGAACAACTGTTTGGTAGTTCCCACTGAGTTCCTCTGGCATTGTGCCTTGACCTGGCGGTGAAAAGCGTATGGCTGTAGGCGAGACTTTCCCGTGTACTGCCATGCCTTTTGCTGTAATACCAGACGTGCGCGATCGCGCTTCGGCTTGCAAGCGTTCTAATGCTGGTAAGCTCACTGTGCCACCGGCAGCAGTACTAAACCCAACCCGCCAGTCTGGATCGGTAAATTCCGGCATCAGGGGATGCCGCGAGACACAACAATGTTGAACCTGCGGCGCAACACCAGCCAAAGCCATCAGGTGAAACACGCCGTGGGCTAAGTGAGCTAAAACCAGAGCCGCGCTGTTGGCAGGCAACCGCTCTAATCGATGCAGATGTTCGTTAAGCAACTCATACAATTCCATTTGCGGCTGGTCGCTCAACGCTTGACAAAGAACTACTTCCGCTAAGTATTGGCTGGCTGTCAGTTTTTGAAGATCCTGACTTAAGCCAGGGTAGGACTCTAGCGTCTCTGCCTGAGTAATTTTATCGAGCGATCGCCCTTTGGCAATCAGTAGCTCATTCACTACAAACAAAGCACTCCTGCCGCCTAGCTTTGAGTGGTGCTTGCGTGCCCCCGGAGCCACAGCCCGAATCAAACCAAATTCAGGCGTCAAAATCGTTAGCAGCCGGTCAGACTCGCCCAGCGCCATACTCTTTAGATTGATTCCGGTTACTTTGTAAGTTCGGCTCATGACGTGGGGTTATTGGTCAAGAGGTGATGGGTAATTGGTCAAGAGTTAGTGACTCATTCCCGATTACCCATTACCAATTCCCCTTTCCCTCCTTCTCCAGCGTATCGCGCTCACGAAGCAGATCGGGACCGTATGACGTGCCTAGCCGCGTCGCTCCTGCCATGATTAACTCCAAGGCTTGCTCAGGGGTACGGATTCCCCCCGATGCTTTAATACCTACCTGTTCCCGTGCTACTTCTTTCAAAAGTTGGATATCCGCTACTGTGGCACCTCCAAAGAAACCAGTGCTGGTTTTTAAAAATGCTACTCCTGCATCCATACATATTTCCGCTGCCAGTCGTTTCTCTGCATCTGTCAGGCGGGTGGTTTCCAAAATTGCCTTGACGGTTTGACCCGTTTCACAAATTTCTGCAATTTCTCGGTGGACATCCTCAGTCTTCCCAATTTTCAACCAACCCTGGTTGATAACAACATCCAATTCCACCGCCCCATTTTCCACGGCTTCTTGGGCTTCGTAGAGCTTAACCGCCGATGTTGTCGCTCCAGAGGGAAAACCGATCACTGTACAAACTTTCGGCTGCTTGCCTTTGAGAAGCTCAGTCGCTTGCCGCACGTATGCCGGATAGACGCACACTGCCGCGAACTGAAACCTGTCAGCCTCTTCACACCACTGCTTAACCTGCTCTGGGGTTGCCGTTGGATTTAGCAGCGCATGATCGATAAATGGAGCAATATCAATATTTGGCTGAGTAACAGCCATTGCTTCTCCTCTCGCTCACCTTACCTATTGTTAACTTTTATCAGATATTTAAGCAAAATTAAACAAAAGATCGCGGAATCATTACCGGATAGCCTGTAGCTTTAATCGGACAGGCGATCCAGACAGACAGGTGTTCTTCCCTTACCTGATGGGAGGTTGACACTACCGACCCAAAAATGGTGAGAGCAATTGGATAGTTAAGCCGTCGCCAACTTAGGTTAAAAATATTTAGAGAAAGGAAAACAAGTTAAAAATGTCTGATAAGCCAGGGTTAATGGGACTGGGGGGTATATTTTTTGTAGTTGGAGCGGGTATGGTACTTGGCAGTTTTGTAAATTACCATCAAAAGCAAGATTTTATTAAAAGCTCATCCTCTACTACAGGTACAATCATTAATTTAAAACTTCAAGTATCTAGAAAATCGCGGGCTTATTTCCCTGTATTCCAATTTCAAACCCCCAATGGAGAAACGATAAAGGTTGAATCTAATATGGGGAGTAATCCACCCGGATATGAAATTGGGCAATCCGTGCCGATTATTTATAGCCCTAATAATCCGAGCGAAGCAGAGATAAACTCTTTTTGGTCACTTTGGTTTGCGGCGATATTTTTATTGGGAATGGGAGGTCTTTTTGCCGTAATAGGTTTAAGTATGCTTGTTCACGCTTTACCCTTCAAGAAATCTAAAACTACAGGGGATTTTGCTGATGAAGAATCTTTGATAAGCTAGAAATAACCTTTGGGTACAAGTTGTGTACAAAGAATATATCCAGTGATTTTTAGCTTATTTGAAAGAAGTTCGGAGCTTTATCTTGATAATCGGGCAGGTAAGTTTAAAGTGAATTTTTAGAGCGATCGCTTTGTGTAACCTACTCTAGCTTCAGTTTGATGCAGGTAGGCATAGGGAAGCGATCGCTCTTTATCTTAATGGACGCTAAGTAGCTAGGATGATTTAAACCTAAAACGCTCCATCGTATACCCACCTTGTTCACTTCGTGATTCCATGCCCTCCATCACAGCCAGGGCTAAATCATATTCATTGTCAAACA